>NZ_DFQP01000050.1:0-49978 GCF_002377845.1 Microbacterium sp. UBA3486 | reverse complement strand
CGATCGTCGACCGCAGCGCCTCCGCGGCTCGGGCCGCGGCGAGCTCTGCGCGGGCATCGTCGATCAGGGGCGCTTCGGCCTCGAGTCGTTCGAGCGCCGACCTCGCACGGTCGCGCTCGCGCTGCGCCCGCTGCTCGTCCCGCGCCACGGCGAGAGACTCGTCGGCTGCGGCCGACCGCTTCTCCGCGTCGACCTGCTCGGATGCTCGACGCTCTGCGCGGTAGTCGGCGCGGGCCTTCGCACGTCGGAGGGCGTCGAGTCGATCTTCGATCGACGACGGGGCGCGAACCGTCTCGGGCGGGGTCTCATCGCCCTCTCCTGACAGGCCATCGGCGGACACCAGCCGCTCGGCCTCCTCGACGCGGGCCTCGACCGTCGCGAGCCGGGCGCCCAGAGCGTGCTCGGCCACACGACGACGCTCGTCGAACCGCGCCTGCACATCTTCGAACCTCTGGGTGCCGAACAGGCGGCGCAGAAGCGCCTGGCGGTCTCGACTGCCCGCGAGGAGGAACTCCGAGAACCGGTTCTGCGCGAGCAGGATCACCTGCAGGAACTGCTCACGGCTGAGCTGCAGGATCTCGTCGAGCTCTCCTGCGACATCGACGGCCCGTGCTGCACGACCGATCCACCCGACATCCGTCCACTCGTCGAGGGCGACGGCCGATGCCTGCTTGGTCATCCCTCCCCCGCGCTTGGCCGGGCGCAGGTACTCGGGCGACCGGGTCACCCGGAAGCGGCCGGTCGGCGTGCTGAATTCGACGACGACCTCGGAGGGATCGTCGGGCTCGCAGTGGTCGCTCCGCAGCCGCTTCTCGCCACCGTCGTAGCGCGGCACTCCGCCGTAGAGCCCGAAGCAGACGGCGTCGAGGATGCTGGATTTGCCCGCCCCCGTCCGTCCGGCGATCAGGAAGATGCCGTCGTCGGCGAACGCGTCGAAGTCGACGATCTGACGTGACCGGAAGGGGCCGAACCCCTCGACCTCCAGGCGATGAAGACGCATCTAGACGAGAGCCTCGGCACGAACTCGCTCGTCGAGCACCGCGCGGATCAGCTCGCCCTCAGCCTCCGTCGCTCCGTGCCCCGCCCGGACGTGCTCGAGGAAGGCCTCGATGCGGTCGGCATCGGTGACCGCGGTGCGCAGACGCTGCACATAGGAGCGCTCATCCGCCTCGGCGGTGACCGAGGGCTGGTGCTGCACCATGGCGCAGTACGGGTAGCTCTCGCGAAGGCGCCGCATCGGCTCTGTCTGCGGCACGGCGTCGGTGTAGACGGCGCAGACCCAGTCGCCCGCGTGTTCTGCGACCAGTTCGGTCGACAGGAGATCGTCGAGCGCGCCCGTGAGTGTGACGAGCCGGCGCGGCACCGGCAGCTCCAACCATTCGACTCCGGAGAGCCCCTCGGCATCGATGTCGACGAGCCAGGAACCGCGGGGCTTGTGCTGCTCGCCGAAGCTGTAGTGCAGAGGAGCGCCCGCGTAGCGCACCCGATCGCTGAGCTGCTGACGCCCGTGGATGTGGCCGAGCGCCACGTAGTCAGGACCGTCGAAGACGCTCAGCGGCACGACGTCGAGGCCGCCCTGACGCACCTCGCGTTCGAGCCCGGCGGTGGCGTCGACACCGGCGGCGAAGCAGTGCGCGATCGCGACCGAGCGCCCCGGGTGCTGTTCCATGCCGGCGCGGACCAGGTGCATCGCGTGAGCCATGGTCTGCGCCTGCGTGCGCAACGGGCGCCCGGAGCTGTCACCATCGGGCCAGTGCTGTCGCACGATGGCGGGTTCGAGGTAGGGAATGCCGAAGAAGTGCACGGGCCCGTGCGCATCGTTGACGGTCACGGGCGCTCCCACCGCGAGCGGGTCGGTCAGCACGTGGATGCCCTCGCGGAGCAGCCGCGCCTGGAAGCCGAGGCGCGCGGCCGAATCGTGGTTGCCGCTGGTCACGATCACCCGCGCCCCTGTCTCATGCAGCGCCACCAGCGCATCGCCGAGCAGGGTGTATGCGGTTCCGGAGGGCGTGGCGGAGTCGAAGACGTCTCCCGCGACGACGACGACGTCGACCGCGTTCTCGCGAACCTGCGCGGTGAGCGCCCCGAGCACCTCGGCGAGGGCGTCCACGGTCGAGTTGCCATGGAACGTCCGGCCGATGTGCCAGTCGGAGGTGTGCAGGATGCGCATACTCACACCGTACGAACCCCCTCCGACATTTCATCCGAGGCGTGCCGCAGCACCGCCCTCACGCCCTGCGGAGGAGGAAGCGGAAGGTCCCCTGACCCACCCTCGTCACGATGATCGGCACGCGGTGATGCGAGATGCCGTGTGCACCTTCACCTGTGCGGCGTGCGGGGCTGCGCGATGCGATATCAGGGCTGCCCTCCGCCCGACAGGTGCCGGCTTGCCCCGCCGGCTGAGGGTTGTGCCCGCCTCGTCGTGACTACCGACTTCCGCTCTCCTCCTCGAGGTCGTTCGACCAGTTCGCCTGCTGGATCCGATTGTCGAGCTCGCGCAGCTCCTGAGCCACGGCGTCGGCACGGGAGCGCAGCGGCGCGACGGGCAGCGCGGAGACCTGACGCAGCTCCGACCTCATCTGGCGGAGGAACTGGTCGTTGGCCCCCGAGGCGGCGGTCGCGGCATCGGTCAGCACCGAGTGCCGCAGGCGCAGGACATCACGGGCGGCGAGCGCATCGGTCATGGTGCCGTCCGCCCCGAGGTCGAGGCGCGCGTTGGTGGCGTTGATGCGGCGGATGAGATCGCGCAGCTGCGTGAGCGCGGCATCGGCCTCGACGATCAGCGCGGCCGCGTCCTCTGCCGGTTCCTCGCCCTCCTGGTAGCGGGCGTTCGCGACGATACGCGCCCGCAGCTGCTCGATGCGGCGCTGCAGGTCGGCGCGTGCGGTGAGGGCCTCGGCGAGTTTCATGAGCTCATCCTCGCAGGGAGCGACCGTAACAGTTCGTCATATGGCCGGAGAGTCAGCGGGAGCGCAGCAGACCCGAGTGCTCCGGGTGCGCGGTGAACCAGTCGGCCACGTACCAGCACACGGCATCGACCTTGCGATCACCGCGCTCCTCGATGTCGGCCACCGCACCCTCGACGACCTTTCCCGCGTAGCCGTTGCCCCGGAAAGTCGGGATCGTGAAGGCTCGGGTGAGCGCGATGGTGCGCCCGTCGTCCCGGTAGTCCAGAACACTCACGAGCGTCCCGTCGCGCATGAGCGTGTAGCGCGAAGCGTCCTTCTCGTCGGTCAGGATGAAGCCTCCGACGGTGTGCGAGATCGTCATTCGAACCACGTTACGCCCGCCCGGAGCCGCCGGGCGTTTTGACATGGGGCGTCACGATCGGACATAATCCCCCCATGACCACCAACGCACGCCCTTTGTCCGCCCAGGAGGCGAACGGGACTGCCGGGATGATGATGCCCGGTCGCGTTGGCATGTGTTGCCGAATGTGTCGCTGAACGAACAGCCACCCCGCCTGACCTGAACTCCTCGCGATCTGCGAGGTCAGCGTCTCCGAGCATCCACCCTTGCTCGCTTCCCGGCTCCGCCGGTCATTCATGCAACGCATCAGAGCCCCGCTCGATCCGGGCTCACGTCCTGAGGACTTCATCATCATGTCGAACACCGCACTTCTCGAGCGTCCCGCCACCACCGCCGCGATCCGCACGCAGCACGAAGCCGCCGCGCCCCTGTCCGCCGCAGGAGCCGATCTTCCCGCCGTGCGCTCACCCCGTGGCTTCGCCCTCTACGTCGGGCTGGATGAGATCAAGGCCGCCGAAGCCGGCGTCAGCCTCCCCCTTCTCGTCGACGCGCTGCGCCGCACCCTCGCCGAGCTCGCCCCGGGAGCCGAGACGCACGCCACGGTCGCCCTCGCCCCGCACGGATCGGGCGGCCGCGACCTCGACGTGGTCCGTCTCGCTCTGCAGGAGCCCGGTGCCATCGCGCGCACCAAGGCCGCTGCGGAAGAGGACACCACGGACGAGGAGACGGGCGTCACCGTCGACATCTCCCGCAAGCGCGTGCTGATCGACGGCGAGTCCGCCGCCTTCACATACAAGGAGTTCGAGCTGCTGCAGTACCTCGTGCTCCGCGAGGGGCGCACGATCGAACGCAGCGAGCTGGTCTCCGCGCTCTGGCAGGCCCAGGACGACGAGACGCCCGGTGAGCGCACGATCGACGTGCACGTGCGCCGCCTGCGCGCGAAGCTGGGTCGCTATGAGGACATCGTCCGCACCGTGCGCGGCATCGGCTACCGCTTCGACCGCCACGCCGACGTCGTCATCCGCTACGGCCATGGAACCCCCTCGCCCGACCGCTTCTGAGTCGCCGGGAGCCGGTGTCAGCAGCTGCGCGTAGGGTGGGCGCATGACCCTGACAGCGCGCTCCGCCTCGGCGGACGCCGCCCCCGCGGACACTGCTCAGGAGACCGTCTACCGCCCGCCGCACGAGCTCGATCTCCACCGAACGGTCGGCATGCTCCGCCGCGGTCGCAACGACCCGACGATGGTCATCGACGGAACCGTCATCTGGCGCGCGTTGCGCACACCCCTCGGACCGACGACCCTCGCTCTGCGCATGCTCGGCGGCGAGGTCCACGCGACCGCGTGGGGCCCGGGATCGGGCATCGCCCTCGATCTGGTGCCCGCGCTCTGCGGTGCCCACGACGACGCCACCGACTTCGATCCTTCCCTGCACCCGCTCATCGCCGACACCGCACGACGCCACCCGGGGCTGCGTCTGACGCGTACCGACGAGGTGTTCGATGCGCTCGCGTGCGCGATCATCGAGCAGAAGGTGACCGGCATGCAGGCTTTCGGCGCGTGGCGCTGGCTGATCTCGCGGTTCGGAGCACCCGCTCCGGGTCCCACCCCGCGGCCGATGTTCGCCGCGCCGTCCCCCGACCAGTGGCATCGCATCCCGTCCTGGGCCTGGCATCGTGCCGGCGTCGAGCCGCCCCAGTCGCGCACCATCGTGCGTGCGGCCGAGCGCGGAGATCGCATCTCCCGAGCCGTCCGAGCCGCCGCCTCGGGGGATGACCGAGACCGCGTGCTCACGAGCCTTCCCGGCGTGGGGGTCTGGACGTCGGCGGAGACGCGCATCCGCGCTCTCGGGGATCCGGACGCGGTCAGTATCGGCGACTATCACCTCGCCCATGAGGTCGGCCACGCGCTGACGGGTGCACGCACCGATGACACCGGGATGATCGATCTCCTCGCGCCGTGGGCCGGACAGCGACAACGCGTCGTCCGCCTCATCTATGCGAGTGGTGTGCAGGAACCGCGCCGGGGGCCTCGTCTCGCACCCGAAGACCATCGCCGCCGCTGATGTCGGCACCTAAGCTGGTGCCATGTCCCGTTCCATGCTGCGCATCCTCGTCACCGTCGGCCTGCTGATCGTCGGCGTCGTGATCGGGCTGATCTTCCAGAACGTCTGGCTCGGCGTCCTGCTCGCGGCCATCGTGTGGCTCGGCTGGTTCCTCGGATACGAGTCGCGCCGCGGCAACAACGCCGGGGTCAACGACGAGGACCACGGCATCGAGCTCTGAGTGGTCGCCCCGACTCAGTAGTAGACGGCGAGCGGGCCCGACGGTCCGTCGACCACGCGCACCGGGGTGTCGAACACCCGCGTGAGCACGTCGTCCGTCATGATCGCCGCCGGCGAGCCGAACTCCACGACCGCACCGTCTTTCATCGCGCAGATGTGGTCGGCGTAATGCCCGGCGAAGTTGATGTCGTGCAGCACGATCACGATGGTGCGCCCGAGTTCCTCCGCGGCCCGGCGCAGATGCTTCATCATCTGCACGGCGTGCCGCATGTCGAGGTTGTTCAGTGGCTCGTCCAGCAGCACGAACTCGGTGTCCTGGGCGAGGACCATGGCGACATAGGCGCGCTGACGCTGCCCGCCGGAGAGCTCGTCCAGGTAACGCCCCTCCAGAGCGCCGAGGTCGAGGAAGTCGATCGCCTGACTGATGATCTCCTCGTCGGCCCGGTTCAGCCTGCCCTTCGAGTGCGGGAAGCGCCCGAAACCGACCAGCTGGCGAACGGTGAGGCGGGTGACGAAGTGATTCTCCTGACGGAGGATCGACACCACCTTCGCCAGATCCTTCGATCTCGTCGAGGCCACGTCGAGCCCCGCGATCTCGATGGCACCGGCATCCATCCCGGTCAGACGCCCGATCATCGTGAGCAGCGTCGACTTGCCCGCGCCGTTCGGACCGATCAGGGCGGTGATTCCGCCAGCGGGGATCTCGAGGTCGACGGGGCCGATCGCGACCTCGCTGCTGTATTCGCGGCGGACGCCGTCGAGAGCGATCACAGTCTGCCCTTTCTGAGGATGACGATGAGGAACACGGTGCCGCCGACGAGCTCGATCAGGATCGATACCATCCCCTGCGCGTAGAAGATGTTCTTCATCACGAAGTAGGCCCCGGCCAGGATCGTGAAGGCCGTGAGCACCGCGACGGGGAAGATCAGCCGATGGTCGTGCGTGTCGGCGAACTGGTAGGCGAGCGTCGCCACCAGGAAGCCGAGGAACGTCATCGGTCCCACCAGCGCCGTGGAGGTGGCCATCAACACGGCGACGAGGAACAGCACGATGAACAGTTCGCGGCGATGATCGACGCCGAGGGAGCGCGCAGCGTCCGGGCCGAGTGCCATGAGGTTGAGCCGGCGCGAACGGAGCCACAGCAACGCAGACGCCGCGACGACCAGCGGGATCGCCAGCGGGAGGTACGAGGGGTCGGCATTGGACACGTTGCCGAACAGACGCGCGGCGAGCACGTCGAACTCACTGGGTGTGAGCAGGCGCTGCATGAACGTGGCGATCGCCCCGAGGCCGCCTCCGATCACGATGCCCACCAGGAGCATGATCTGCAGATTGCCGTAGCGTCCGGACAACAGCCAACCGTAGAGGGCCACGGCGAGACCGACCATGATCGCGACCTGGATCGCGAACTGCCCGATTCCCTGGATCGCCACGATCCCTGCCACCCCGAACACGTACACGGTCGAGGTCTGCACGACTCGGTAGAGCGATTCGAACCCCATGATCGACGGCGTGATGATGCGGTTGTTGGTGACGGTCTGGAAGCTCACCGTGGCGACGGCCTGAGCGACCGCGACGAGGGCCATCACCGTGATGTCGGTGGCGCGATGCTGCGCGATCCGCCAGAACCCGGTGGAGCCGACCGGCATCGGATTCGCCCAGGCGAGCAGACCGAAGCCCGACCCTGCCGCGAGGACCAGAAGGATCCCGAGCACCACGGCGTAACGCCGGCGCGCACCTGGGGTCGTGAACGAGCCCGCCGACCGGAGCGCACCGGCGGTCGCCACGTCGCCCGTCCCCCCGCTAGCCACGTCGACGCTGCCTGAGCAGGAGAAGGACGAACACCACGGCGCCGACCACCCCGAGGATCAGCGACACCGGCACTTCGAACGGCATGATGATCGTGCGTCCGATGATGTCGCACACGGTCACGATCGCTATGCCGAGCAGGCACACCCACGGAAGATTGCTGCGCAGATCGTCGCCGCGCACCATCGAGACGATGTTCGGCACGATCAACCCCAGGAAGGGCAGATTGCCGACGACGACGGTGACGACACCGGTGGTGACCGCGATCAGCACCGTCCCGAGCAGAATGATCCTGTTGTAGTTCACGCCGACGTTGGTGGCGACTTCCTCGCCGAGCCCCGCGATGGTCAGCCGATCGGCGACGATGAAGACGATCACCCCGATGACAGCCACGATCCAGAGCATCTCGTACTGACCTCGCATCACCGAGGTGAAGCTGCCCGCGAACCAGACGCCGATGATCTGCAGCGAGTTGGTGGCCAGCGCGAGGTACGTCGACAATGCGCCGACCACGGCCCCGAGCATGATGCCGACGATCGGGACGATCAGGGACGACTTGAGTGCCACCCGGCGCAGGAACGCGAAGAACACCATCGTGCCGATGAACGCTGCGAGCACCGCGCCGGCCATCCGGAGGGGAAGCGACGGCTGCGGCACGAGGATCATGACCATCAGGAGCCCGAGGCCGGCCCATTCGGTGGTGCCGGTGGTCGTCGGTTCGACGAAGCGGTTCTGGGTGAGCAGCTGCATGACGAGGCCCGCCATGGCCATCGAGGCGCCGGCGAGGACCAGGGCGATCGTGCGGGGCACTCGGGTGATCTGGAACATCTGCGCGCCGTCGTCCGCGCCGGTGACGTCGTACACACCCGTGAAGAGCGAGATCGCGAGCAGGACGACGACGATGAGCACGCCGATGAGCAGTTTCACGTCGAAGAGCCGCCCGGCGTAGCGGGGCGGCGGAGCGATGTCGGTGGAGACCATGATGATGGGGCGGCGGCACCCGGATCGTCCGGATGCCGCCGCCGTACCTCAGTTCTTCGCGCTCTTCTCGAGGGCGTCGGCGAGGTCGTCGAGGAACGTCGTGTACGTCTGGATGCTCTCGTTCAGGTACGTGTCGGTGGGCATGTACACGATCTGCTTCTGCTTCACAGCGGTGACGCCGGCGAGCGCCTCGGAGCTCTCCAGGATCTCCGCGGCCTGCACGTAGTCGGGGGTGTCGGCCGCGAAGACGGCGTCACGGTCGAGCACGAGGATCCAGTCGGGGTTCGAGGCGGCGATCGCCTCGACCGAGATGTCATCGCCCTGGTGGTCGTCGGTCGCGTCGTCGACCTCGAGCGCGGGGGTCAAGCCGAGCATGTCGTAGATCGGTCCGAGCGAGCGTCCGACGGTCGGGGCGAGGTAGCCGATCTGTCCGCCGGAGGTGTTCACGGCCATGACGGTGTCGGCATCGTCGTACGCCGCCTTGGCGCGCTCGACAGCGGCGTCGAAGTCGTCCACGAGCTTCTTGGCTTCGTCCTGCTTGCCGAAGATCTCGCCGAGGACGGTGACCTGGCGCTTGAGCTCGTCTCCGAAGGGCTCACCTTCGCGCGGCTCGAGGTCGACGATCGTGGCGTCGGGGACCAGATCGGCGATCGCGGCGTTGTGCTGCGTGAACCGCTGACCGCTGATGATCAGGTCAGGCTCGACGGCGACGACCGCCTCGAGGTCGGGCTCGCTGTGCAGTCCGATGTCGACGATCGCGTCGTCCTTCACGTACGACACGGTCTCCGGCATGAGCGCGACGGCCCCGGCGGAGAGCTCCACGTCCCAGTCGGACAGCGTCTGGAAGGTGCGGTTATCGAGCGCGACGACGGATGTGGGAGGCGTCGCGATCTCGTGCGTGCCGGTGTTGTCCTCGATCGTGACGGTCGCTGCTGCGGGTTCGGTCTTCTCCGGTTCCGCCGAGCCGCCGGAGGTGCAGCCGGCGAGGGCGAGGAGGCCGACGAGAGCGGCGCTCGTGGCGGTGAGGGTTCTGGGCACGGACATGGAGAGACTCCTGTTCTGCGGGATCGATGCGCACGCTGCGGCGCCGGAAGCCGAGGGTGGAGGGCGACTCTCCCTCGGCACATTTAGGTTAGCCTTACTTTATGAGCGATACGAAATCCGGTTTCTCGATCGAGCGTCGCGGCCTCGAGCTGCGCTTCCGCAACGTCACCTTGAGCGCCCGCGAGTGGCTGGCCCCCGACTTCGTGCGTGTGCGCCTGACGGGCTCCGATCTCGCCGGCTTCGAGTCTCCCGGCTCCGACGACCACATGCGCCTGTTCTTCCCCGCGGGCCCCACCGAATCCGTCGAGGAGCTCCGAGCCTCACCCAGCCGCGAATACACACCGCTCGCCTGGGGCGAGGACTGGCTCGACGTCGAGTTCGCCGTGCACGGTGACCAAGGCGTCGCCGCGCCGTGGGCGGCGACGGCACCGCTCGGATCGACGATCGGTGTCGGCGGTCCCCGCGGGGCGGCCGTTCTGTCCGGTGAGCCCGGCTCGTGGCTGCTCGTGGGCGACGAAACCGCCATTCCGGCGATCCGTCGCTTCGCTGCGCTGATCCCCGACGGCACGCCCGCACGCATCGTGATCGAAACCGTGAACCCCGGCCGAGAGGTCGACATCGACGCGCCCGTCGACATCGAGTGGCTGCATCGTGGCGAGGCGCCCTCCGGTTCCGCCCTCATCGCCTTCCTCGAGGGACTGACCGCCGAGCACACGATCGGTGCCGACCCGTTCGTCTTCATCGCCGCCGAGCAGTCGATCGTGAAGCCCGGCCGAGCGCTGCTCGAGCGCTGGAGCGTCGACACCGCGAAAGCCGTCGTGAAGGGTTACTGGAAGCGCGGCGAAGCCGAATACCACGCCCCGCACTAGTACGACGTCGGCGGTTCCTGGAAGACTCGACCCATGGCTCTTCTGGATCATCTGGGCATCACCGTCGACGACCTCGAGCGCGGACGGGCGCAGTTCCACCCCGTGCTCACCGCTCTCGGGTATCAGAGCGGGGGCGCGAACGATCATTCGATCTCATGGAACAACGGCGACGAGACCGAGATCATCCTCTACACCTGGGATGAGGACTCCGCTCCGCATCAGCATGGCCGCATCGGCTGGCAGCACATCGCCTTCGCGGTACCGACGCGCGAGCAGGTCGACCGCCTGCACGCGGTCGCGGTCGACGCCGGCTGGACAGCCGTCCGCGAGCCCAAGGAGTATCCGCGCTACTCGGAGCGCTACTACGCCGCGTTCGTCGAGGACGCGGACGGCATCCGGGTCGAGTTCATGCACAACCCGCCCCGCGAGACGGCTTGACTCCCGGGCGTGTCGCGCCCTAGTGTGGCAAAGCTGTGCCGATCGGCGCAGCACACCAGCCGAGGAGCACGACGGATGACCGCGCAGCGAAACCTTCCCCAGGCAGCGGTGTTGCCGCTTCAGCAGAAGCGCAATGACCGCTACGAGTCGTACCCTCCGGCACGCGCCGTGTGACAGCATCCGCTCTCGCAACGCCCCGTACCGTCAGGTCCGGGGCGTTTTCCGTTGGAGACTCCTCTGACCTGTGGCTGAACATCACCACAAGGAAAGGAATCATGGAGAGGCTCTCCGCACGGCTGCTGTCGTGGGCGTCCCTGATCGACGAGAAGACACTCGCTCAGGCGCACACCACGGCCCGCATGCCGTTCATCCACCCGCACCTGGCACTGATGCCGGACGCGCACCTCGGCAAGGGGGCGACGGTCGGCTCGGTCATCCCGACGCTCGGCGCGATCATCCCCGCCGCCGTCGGCGTCGACATCGGCTGCGGGATGATCGCCGTTCGTACGCCGTTCACGAGGAGCGACGTCGACGGTCGTCGGCTCGCCGACCTCCGGGAGCAGATCGAGCGCGCCATCCCCCTGTCGGCCGGCCGGTACAACCGCAAGGTCGTGGCCACCGCGGAACCGCGCATCGCCGAGCTGGAGCAGCTCGCCGAGAAGAACGGCTTCGACCCGGCGCAGTACGCCGGGAACTGGCGTCTGCAGTTGGGCACGCTCGGTTCAGGTAACCACTTCATCGAGGTGTCGGTCGACGAGCTCGATCGGGTCTGGCTGTTCCTGCACTCGGGCTCGCGAGGCGTCGGCAACAAGATCGCCGGGCACCACATCGCCGTCGCCCAGCGGCTGGCGAGGCAGTGGTGGATCGACCTTCCCGACCCCGACCTGGCATACCTGGTCGAGGGCACACCGGAGTTCACCCGCTACATCCGGGAGCTGCGGTGGGCCCAGCACTTCGCGCTGCTGAACCGGGAGGAGATGATGGATCGCGTCATCCGGCAGGTGTCGGAGTTCCTCGGAACCCCGGTCGACGAACAGGAGCGCATCAACTGCCACCACAACTTCACCGAGTCGGAGAAGCACTACGGGAAGCAGGTGTGGGTGTCACGGAAGGGCGCCATCCAGGCGGACGCCGGTCGACCGGGCCTCATCCCCGGGTCGATGGGGACTGCCTCGTACGTGGTGGAAGGGCTCGGCGACCCGCAGTCGCTGAACTCCTCCCCGCACGGTGCCGGACGGGAGTACTCCCGCTCGGCGGCGCGGCGGACCTTCACGCACGACCAGCTGCGAGAGGCGATGACGGGCATCGAGTTCCGTGACACCGATGCCTTCATCGACGAGATCCCACAGGCGTACAAGCCGATCGACCAGGTGATGGCGGATGCCGCCGGACTCGTGTCGATCCGGCACACGCTGCGGCAGATCGTCAACGTGAAGGGCGACTGAGCAGGACCGGGCGGTGGGATCCCACCGCCCGGGTCTCCTCTCCACCCCTTCCCCGCGAGATCCGCGGGCGGATCGTCTTCTCCTGCTCCGACACGTCAGAGGCCGGGTTGTCCCCCTCTCGTGCGCGACCGATATCTTCGGCTCCCGGGCTCTGGCAGGCTTGCCGAATCGATGCGACGATGAGGAAGTGGGATTCATGAATGACGCGCAGATCTGGACGATGATCGGATCGTTCACCGTGCTGATGTTCAGCACGCTCACGGTCGTCTCGACCCTGTTCGTCCGGATCGTCCGCAGTGAGATCGGCGGTCTGCGCACCGAGATGAACGGGCAGATCGGCGGTCTGCGCACCGAGATGAACGCACGATTCGATGCCGTGAACAACCGCATCGACGGGCTCGACCGCGACGTGCAGGCGATCGTGAAGCGCACGTTCGGTCTCGACCGCGACGGATGACGACCCTTCGAGACCACGCTTCGGTCGCCCCACCCGACCGGTATGACGCCTATCCGGAAGTGCCCAACGGCACCGCGATCCTGCTCCTCGCGGGGTCGAGTGGGCGCGTGGAGGCAGAACGGGCCGACCTGTTCGCACGGCACGGGGCCCGGGTCCGCGCCATCCGCTGGTTCGGTGGTGCGGGTCAGCGCCCCTCACCCCACGAAGTGCCGATCGAGCTGTTCACGGATCAGCTGGACCTCCTGCGGCACGATGCCGACCGCGTCGCGATCTTCGGAACGTCGTTCGGTGCGGAGGCTGCCCTGGTCACCGCGTCCCTTCACCCGGTCGACGTGACGGTCGCGGTCGCACCGTCATCCGTCGTCTGGGCGGGGTTCGCCGACGGGGACTGGTCGTCGCACTGGACCTGGCAGGGGGCTCGGCTCCCGGCTGTCCCGTTCGACTCGTCGTGGTCGCCGTCGACCGAACCGCCCGAATACCGGTCCCTGTACCAGTCGAGCCTCGATCGCGCTCCTGACGCCACTGCAGCCGCAACGATCCTCTCAGAGAGCATCCGCGGCGTCGTCGTGCTCATCGCGGGAGGCGACGACCGTGTCTGGCCGAGCGACCGGTTCGCCGCCGAGATCGTCGAGCGCCGCAGAGCGAACGGACGGGAGACGACGCTGATCACGCACTCCCCCGCCGGGCACCGGATGATCCTGCCCGGCGAGTCGATCGCCACCGGTGGAGTGACGATGGCACGAGGAGGCTCACCATCGGCTGACGCGGAACTCGGTACCCTCGCGTGGCCGCAGATCGTGCACGCACTCGGGCTGCGCGCCTGAGCGTCAGAGGGCCGAGGCCGCCTCGGTCTCGACAGATCGGTCGGTGAACGCGGTCTTCGGGACGAACACGAGGATCACCGCGGCCACGAGGGCGGTCACCCCGCAGACGATCCACACCGTGAAGTAGCCCGCGAGCGAGCCGGCCGTTCCCTCGCTCGCGCCTGCCGTGCTCGCGACCCCATGCAGGAGCGCGATGCCGAACACGCACGAGGCGATCGCGCCGCCGACGGTCTTCACCGAGTTGGTGAGCCCCGTCGCGACACCGGTCTGCGTGGCCGGAGCGGCCGATGCGGCAGCGGCGGGGAGCGCGGCGACCAGCGCTTCCGAGCCGAGTCCGACAACGACCATGTTCGTGACGACCTGCGCGTACGTGTCGTGGAACGGAAGGAAGAGGAGGAACCCGATGCCGACCAGCACGGACGCACCCATCAGCGTCAGGCGCGGCGTGGCCCGCCGGGCGACGGTCGGGAACAGGAGAGCCCCCGCGATCATGGCGATCAGATACACGCCGATAATCAGCGAGGTCGCGAAGCCGCTCGTGCCGAGACCGTAGCCGTAGACCGTCGGATCGGTACGCGCGAACGTCGACAGCGGAGCCTGCGCGCCGAGCACGCTGACGCCGAAGAGCCCGGCGGTCAGGAAGACGGGGCCGAGCGCCGGCGAACGGAACATCCGCACATCGATCAGCGGATCGTCGGCGCGGAGCTCCCACAGGACGAACGGGATCACCAGCAGGACGCCGAGCACCACCACCGCCCAGGACCAGGGGTTGGTCAGGCCGCCCTCCAGCCGAAGCAGACTGAGACCCCCGGTGAAGCAGACGAGGGCGAGGGAGATGAGCACGAGGCCGACCGTGTCGAAGAGACCGCCCGTCGGCTCCGGCGACTCCTTGACCCCGAACAGGATCACGAAGAAGCAGACCACGATCAGCACGGCAGGCACCAGCAGCACCACGGTGAGCGGCAGGACATCGATGAGCGCGCCACCCACGAGCGCGCCGATGATCGCACCTCCTTCGAGCGCCGCGACGAGGAGGCCCGCTGCCTTCGCCGTGATCGAGGAACGCCCCTCCATGCGCCGCGAGCGCGACCAGATCAGAGCGATCTCCAGCGGAAGCCAGACCACGTAGAACCCCATCAGCGCCCACGCCGCGAGGAAAACCGGGAAAGAGTCGGTGAAAGGCAGCACCAGAGCGGCGGCGGCGGTGACAGCGGTCGAGATCAGCAGCATCCGCTTGTGGCCGACCATGTCACCGAGCTTCGCGAACGCCGGGACCACGAGTGCCGACAGCATCAGCTGCGCTCCCTCGAGCCAGTTCACATCGGCGTCGTGGATCCCCAGATGGCGCGCGATGTCGGTGAGCATCGGGGTGTAGTACCCCTGCAGCACACCGCTCGTGAACTCCACGAAGGCGAGGAAGCCCACGACGATGGCGAGGGTGCCCAGGGTGCGGGTGCGCGTCATCGCGTCTCCTGCTTCTGCTTCGGGTTCCCCGGCACACTCCGGGGGGAGGGTGAGATCACCCTAGCCGTTCGAGCAGCGCCCGGTGGAATCGCTCCCCCCGCTCCAGGGCGGCGATCTCGACGCTCTCGTCGACGCCGTGGATCGAGGCACGCTGGGCGTTCGACATGTCCAGCGGTGCGAAGCGGTAGACGGCCGGCGAGAACCGGTGGAAGTGTCGCGAATCGGTGGCGGCCATCATCACATACGGCACCGCCGGCACCCCGGGGAAAGCGACGTCGAGGGCCTCGGCCAGCAGCTCGAACTGGGCGTTGTCCGTCGGCGACTCCGGCGACGGCTCGCTCGCCTCCACGACTTCGACCGTGACGAGCGGGTCACGGATGCGCCGACGTACCCGGAACACCGTCTGCTGCGTCGTCTCGCCGAGCGCGATGCGCAGGTTGACGGTGGCGGATGCCTGAGACGGCAGCACGTTCGCCGCAGTACCGCCCGACTGCATCGTCGGCGCGACCGTGGTGCGCACGAGAGCTGCGGGTTCGCCGCCGAGGGCGGCGAAGACCTGCGCGGTGAGCAGCGGGGCAGAACTCAGCAACCGCAGCAGGTGCCGAGCCGGGCCCGGAGTCTGCCCGGCCAGCTGCGACAGCATCCGCAGGATCGCCTTCGACGCCCGCGGGCGGAAGGTGGTGGGTCCGAGTCGGTCCACGGCCGTGGCGATGCGCCGGACGGCGGTCGACGACGGCGGAGCGGAGGCGTGGCCGCCGTCGCCGCGGGCCGTCAGCCGGAGCGTCATCACGCCCTTCTCCCCGACACCGATCATCGCGGCACGGCCGGGGACGAAGGGCAGGGGCGCGTCGACCACGGCACCACCCTCGTCGACCACGAGCCACGGGACCACCCCGCGTTCGCGCAGCACTCGCGCGATCTGCTCGGCGGCGCGCCCGTACGTCTCCTCGTTGCCCCCGAAGGAGAGGTACACATCACGGGGCGGCACGAACCCGTCGGCGAGCAGATTCTCGACCGCCTCGAGGACCACGATCAGCGGGCCCTTGTCATCCAGCGCTCCACGGCCGTGCACCGATCCGTCGGCGATCACGCCGGCGAACGGCGGATGGGTCCAGCCGTCGCTCTCGTCGACCGGGACGACGTCGTAGTGGGCCATCAGCACGACGGGCTCGTCGGAGGTCGCACCGTTCCCCTCCCAATGGAACAGGAGGCCGAAGTCGGTGTGCCGTTCCAGACCCAGCTTCTCGTGCGTCAACGGGTAGAGCTCCGCGATCAGCGCGACGAACTCCTCGAAGGGAGCCGGTCCGCGTTCCTCGAGCTCGGCCGAGACCGTCGGTATCCGGATCATCTGCGAAAGTCGCTCGGCGATGCCCGGGCGCACGGTCGGTGTGGTCACAGTCGCCATCGTACCCAGCAGCGGAGCCGCGTTCCGGCGTGATCCGACATCACGCGTTTCGGTCGCCCGCATCGTCGATTCCGGAGAAAGATGTACCGAGACGAAGGAGAACACGGATGAGGATCGCCGTCGCAGGAGGAACCGGGACCGTCGGACGGCACACCGTCGAGGCGGTGCGCACAGCGGGACACGACGCGGTCGTCCTCAGCCGGTCGCAGGGAGTCGACCTGGTGACCGGGCAGGGGCTGGACGACGCCCTGGCAGGCGCTGACGCGGTGGTCGACGTCGCGAGCATCGAAACGCTCAAGGCGAGCGCGGCCATCGAGTTCTTCACCGCCGCGACCGGAAACCTGGTCTCAGCGGCGGCGAATGCGGGAGTCGGACAGGTCGTGCTGCTGTCGATCGTCGGGATCGACCGCATTCCCTACGACTATTACGCCGGCAAGATCGCCCAGGAGAAGATCGTCGAGGCGTCGCGCGTACCGTGGACGATCCTGCGGGCCACGCAGTTCCATGAGTTCGCGGAGCAGATGTTCGCCCGGGCGAAGCTGGGACCCGTGCACATCGCCCCGAACGCGCGCACGCAGCCCGTGGCTGCGAGGGAAGTGGGCGCGCGTCTCGCAGCACTCGCCGCTGCCGAGCCGCAGGGACGCGTGCGTGACCTCGCCGGCCCTCGGGAAGAGCAGTTGTCTGACATGGTGCGTGCGTTCGCGCGGCGGACGGGATTCCGCGGATGGATACCGAGACTCAACGTGCCGGGGCCGCAGATGGCCGGCATGAGAGCGGGGCACGCTCTCCCCGGTCCTGACGCAGATCTCGGACGCCAGAGCTTCGCCGAATGGCTCGCCGCCCGCTAGCGGTGCCCCTGCTCCAGTCCCTCTCCACATGCCGTCGATGCGCGGTTCGAGGCCGTCGATGCGCGATTCGTCTCGGTGAACACTCGCATCGACGCCGTGGGGAGCCGTATCGAAGGCCTCGACCGCGACGTGCGCGCGCTCGTGAAGCACACCTTCGGCCTCGACCGCGGATGACCTCTCGAGGCTGATCCGACCGAGCGTGCGGCGTTCCGTCGCCTGAGCACCTCCGCCGTCTCACGGGAACACCACGAAACAGGTGACGGTTGCATCCATGGTGGCGCGTGGCGCCCCCTGGAGGTGCACATGGAACTGACCCTGGTGTCATCGTCGTTCTGCGGCGCCTGTGCACGGACCCGGAGCGTTCTCGCCGAGGCCGCACGATTCCTCCCCGACGCGACCGTGACCGAGATCGACGTCGCACAGGATCCGGATGCTGCCGAGAAGCTGGATATCGGGTTCACACCGACCGTGATCATCCACGATTCCACCGGCACCGAAGTCTTCCGGGCCACCGGTGTGCCGACGGTCCCGCAGGTGCTCACCGCCGCGGTCAAGGCGCTCCCGGCCTAGGGCCGCCGTCGCTCCGGATCCCTCTTGCGGGCCCTCTCGATCCGAGCGCAGACTGAGTTCCAGCGGTGCCGGCCATGACACCGTTCACACACTCCTGGAGTCTTCATGCCCGCTCTCAACCCGTATCTCTCGTTCCGCACCGAGGCCCGCACGGCGATGGAGTTCTATCAGAGCGTCCTCGGCGGTGACCTGGTGATCAACACCTTCGGAGAGTTCCCCGACATGGTGCAGGATCCGAGCCAGAAGGACCTCGTCATGCACGCCCAACTCGATGCTCCGGGCGGTCTGGTGCTCATGGCCTCCGACTCCCCCGACGGCATGCCCTACGAGAAGCCGCAGGGGTTCTCGGTGTCACTGAGCGGCAACTCCCAGGACACCACCCGCGCCGTGTGGGAGAAGCTCTCCGACGGCGCGACGATCACGATGCCGCTGGACGTGCCCCCGTGGGGCGGCCTCTTCGGCATGCTCGTCGATCGCTTCGGCATCCCGTGGATGCTGCACGGCGACCCGGAGGAGTGAGACCACTCCGCGTCAGCGCGGCTGCACCGCCCGACAGGCGAGATGCAGCGCCAAGCGCGCTTCCGGGTCGGTCAGGTCGATGCCGAGGAGTTCTTGCACACGCCGGATCCGCACGGTCACGGTGTTACGGTGCAGACCGAGCGCCGTCGCAGTCGCAGCGATGCCCGATTCGTGGTCGAGGTACGACGACAGGGTGGTGAGCAGCTCTCCCCCTCCCGCCCGCAACGGTGCGAGCAGGGATTCCGCAGCGGGGACGAACGTGTCGTTCCCGGTCCAGGCGAGCAGGAGCTGCTCGAGTCCGAGGCTGTCGACGCGCACGAACCACCCCGTCGCCGATCGCGACGCCGCGATGCGCGCCGCATCCCCCGCCTCGTCGAGAGTCGCGGCGAGGCCTTCCGGTCCTCCCTGGAGCGAGCCGATGCCGGTGGCGACGGCGAAATCGCGCAGGGCACTCAGATGGAGCTCCCGCAGGGACGCGACCGCCCGCTCCACCCGGTCAGGATCCGGCGACTCCGGGAAGGTCAGCCACCCGCTCAGTCCTCGACCGGCCGTCGTCGCGTGCGCATCGCCGTCGATGGCGCTGAGCCCGGCACTGACCGTCCGCAGCAGCGAGAAGGAATCGAGTCGTCCCCTCGCCACCATCCGGAAGCCGAGGTGATGTCCACCGGTGCGCCAGCCGCGCTCGGCCATGCGCCGCTCGACATCGGCGTCGGCCGTCCCATGCAGATCGACGAAGTCGCGCAGCAGCCCGGAGGACACGGCGACGTCGTTCACCGCCGCCACCTCGTCGATCAAGATGCGTGCGGCGACCGCCGGCATCGCCACCTCGGCGGCGACGGAGAGCGACTGCACCTGTGCCTCCCCGAGTCCTCGACCGAAGAGCACGAGCCGCAACCCGCTGCGCCCCGGGCTGTCCACACGCACCGACGCGGCCGCCGCATCGCCGACACCGGCCCGATCGAGCCAGGATTCGAAACCGATCGCGGCGTGCAGTCGCTCGTCGAGATGCGCACCTGCCTCCTGCAGCACTCCCGACGAGTCGATCAGCGCGGCACCGACACCGAGGTTCGCGGCGATGTGCCCCAGCAGATCGGCCAGGTCATCGGCGGCATACTCGAACGACTGCGCGACCTTGCGCACCTGGCTGAGCATCAGCGCATCCCGCGCCTCGATCAGCATCCAGCACGCTTTCGCGAGTTGGATGGGACGTTCGACATCGAGCAGGCACAGACCGATCCGATCCGCGAGGCGGAAAGCACCGGCATCGAACGAGGCCGCTCCCGAGAGCGCTAGTCCCGTGTATCCGCGATCACGCAGCCGCCGCAACAGCGCGTCCTGCTGCCAGGTCGACGTCGGGGCGGTCGCCGTCAGGACCGCGAGCCGATCGGGCCCGCTCGCGCTCAGCTCGGACTCCCCCGCCCCTACCGTCACCGCTTCCCACGCGGCGTCCTCGGGGCCCGCGACTCTCCGAAGCCCGCCGTTCTCGCCGTGGGCGAGCAGCGCGCTCAACTGCAGTCTCTCGTTCACGCCGCGTCCAGATCGTCGAGTCCGTATGCCGAGGGCAGCACTTTCGCCCGCCGATCCGGTCGGGCATTCCACCATTCCGGCGCGGGGATGGCGAGCACCGCGACGTTCCGCGCGAGTCGGAGCTCGGTGACCTCCAGGATCTCCCGCGAGATCGCATCGATGACCACGATGATCGTCGGCGCGGATGCGACCAGACGGCCGTCGGTCAGCACGGCGAGGGTCTCGGAGCGACTGACCACCCGGTGCACGGCCCCGGCGAGCCCGCTGATCTCCACCGCGTTCACGTGGGGATCGTGCGCAGACGAGGAGACCGAGACGATGCGCCCCTCGGCGAGAAGCTCCGCCCCGAGCGCATCGGCGAGGATCGGGAGCGGAGCGGTCGCGGCGCCGAGATAGGCCCGACCGAGGTCGAGCGCATGGGCGAGGTGGCCGCCGATCGCGTGCTCCCGCAGATCGCCGACCGTGAACCCGCCCAGCACGGCGCAGCCGACCCCGCCGGCCTGGATGATCGCCGATCGGACGACACGCTCGGCATCGATCGCCCGGTGCGCCTCGACGAGCGCGACGCCGTCGAAGCCCGTATCGCAGGCGAACACGAGGCCGGGGACGCGATCCACGAACAGCGACATCTGGTCGAGTCCCGGAACGGCCCGGCCGGTGCAGTCCGCATCGACCACGACATGCGACCCGGCCAGCAGCAACGGTGACAGCCCGTTCATGCCGCCGCCTTCGAGGGAACAGACCGCCGGGACCGGATGACCGATCCACCGCTCGACGGCGTCGAGCAGCCGGGTGAACGGCGCCGCACCCGGAAGACGCTCCTCCAGCAGCATGGTCGAGCCGACGAAGGCAACCCCGAGACAGGGCGTGGAGGGGTCGAGCGCCGAGATCGGCGAGACCTCGATCGGCCAGCCCTCGGCACCGGCGAGCATCAGCTCGAGCATGGTCGTCGAGCCGCCGCCGCCGGAGCCGAGCAGCGCATAGCCGCGGGCGAGCGCCGTGAGGTCGTCGCGCTGCAGCATCATGCGCTCCAGCCTAGGGAGAAACGTCCTCACCCGCGGCCAGCGTCTCGAGCGGAACGAACTCCGCCGTGAGGCCGAACGCGGACGGGCCGAAGGCGGCGAGCGCGTCGGGTGTGCGCATCATCTCCGGTGTGGAGATGCCGAGCACCCGCACGCGCTGCCCGTAGCGGAGGCCCTCGGTCGTGATGGGCTCCGCCGTCTCGTGATCGACCACGCAGATGAGGTCGGGCACGATCGCCACCAGCGTCCCGCTCCGGTGGGCGATGAGGTTCTCGTTCTGGAAGGAGATCTCGAAGGTGTCGCCTTCGTCGGCACCGAGGGGCGCGATGACGGCTCTCCCCTTGGCGAACCCCTCGGTCGTGCGCCGCTCGACGTCGACGACCTTGCCGACGCAGAGTTCGCGCAGGTGCGGGTAGAGCGTGCTCGCCAGGGTCTCGGCGATCGCGTCGAACGGCGAGCGATGCTCCTCACGGGCGATCCGGATGGCGCGGCCCAGCGCGAGGGCCATCGAAATCGTCCGGGGAACGGCCGTCCGGCGCACGTCGGCTCCGGTCATCGCGTACTCGGCGATGTGTCCCACACCGCCGAGTCGGATGGTGATGCCGCGGGCGAGCCACTCCATCTGGCGGTCGTCGTCTCCCGTGTCGATCACGACCTTCTCACCCCGCTCTCCCGCGAGCGCGAGGGGCGACCCGTGCACGCCGTACACGGCGAAGGTCTCCATCGACAGCTCAGGGAAGGCACGGCCCATGCCGTCGGCGTCGACCACGGGCAGCCCGGTCTCCGCCGCGACGATGAGGGGGATCATCGAGTTGATGCCGCCGCACTCGATCGGCATCGTCGCGTCCGCCTTCCGCCCGAGGTGCTCTTCGAGCGTGCGCAGGGCGAGGGTGGGCTCGGTCCCGGCAGGGATCTTCTCGATCATCACGGTCGGCGCGCCCATCTGGGCCGTCGGGATCACGAACAGGTCGTCGGCGAGCTCGTCCGGGTCGAGGATCGTGATGCTCCCCTCCCCCAGCACGCGCTCGACCAGCATCTTGCCGATGTACGGGTCACCGCCGCCGCCGGTGCCGAGCAGCGTCGCACCGCGGGCGAGATCGGGAAGGTCTGCGGCGGTGAGCTGCCAGCTCATGCCGCGGCTCCCGTCGAGACGAATCCTGCCGAGATGCTGCCGTCGAAGCGGTGCGCCGGCATGTCGTACCCGAAGTAGCCGGGGCCGACCATCGCGAGCGCCGCCTCCGAATGCCAGCGCTCATCGGCGGGGGCCGCGATCACCCGCACGCGCTGTCCGTAACGCAGGGCCTCGGTCGTGATCGGCTCGCCGGATTCCCCGTCGAGCACCATGATCAGATCGGGAGTGGTCGCGAGCACGGTCCCGTCGGCCTCGGCCACGAGATGCTCGTTCTGGAACTGCAGCGTCAGCGTCGCGTCGCCGTCGCCGTCGATACGTGCACGTCCGCGCGCGAAGCCGGTCGTGGTGGCGCGGTGCACATCGACGACTTTGCCGTCGAACAGCTGGCGCCCGCCGAGAAGCTCGACGACCGCCGCGACGGGATCGGTCTTCTCGTCGCGTGCGGCGGCGATACGCTGCCCGATCTCGATGCAGCGGGACAGCGACCCCGAGACGAGCGACTCCCGCGCGGCAGATCCCGACATCGAGAACCCGGAGATCATGACCGAGCACCCCATCTCGACACAGGCCACGCGGGCGATGCGCTCGGTCCACGAGTTGTCGACCGTCTGCAGCACGCCGGTGTTGCCCTTCTCATCGCTGAACGCGAGCGGCGATGCCGTCACGCCGTACAGCGTCGGGAGCACCATCTGCAGTTCCGGAAATGCCCGCCCCATGCCGTCGGCGTCGAGCAGCGGAAGGCCGAGCGCGGCAGCGGCGGCGATCGGGATGGTCGAGTTGACCCCTCCGACCTCGGCGCACGCGATATGGGTGATCGGACGGCCGAGGTGCACGCTGAGCGCCCTGACCGGTTCGATGACCTCGGCGAGGCTCGGGAGCTTCTCGACCATCACGGTCGGTGCTCCCATCATCGCGACGAACAGCACGAGAGCGTCGTCGGGGACCTCGTCGAGGCCGACGACCGTGACGTCGCCGGAGGTCAGCGCCTGACGAGCGAGCAGTGCTCCGATATAGGGGTCTCCTCCCCCGCCGGTGCCGAGGACGGCGGCACCGCGGGCGAGACCGTCGATGTGCGCGGGAGTGATCGTCCAGCTCATGTCACGCTCCCATGTCGAGGTCGCCGACGGCCTTCACGCGGATGCGCGTCGCGTTGCCGGGGAGGTACGGGATCGGCACCTCGTCGAAGTCGATGATCGACACGGTCGACGGCTTCGCGCCCGCCGCGATCGCCTTGTCGACGGCTTCGGCGCGCACCTCGGCGATGGTCTCGTCGCGACGCCCCGGTTCGATCGCGTAGACCTTGTCGATCTCGCCGCCGACCTGCGCGATCGACGCGCCGATGGCGTTGGCGACCGCATAGTTCTCCGGGCGGTGCACGGTGCCGAACAGTGGCAGCTCGTCGGGGAGCAGGATGGATCCCCCGCCGACAGCGACCACCGCGATGGGCTCGGGCGAGGTGCGCATGCGGTCGACGGCTTCGGACACGCGTTCGGCGATGCGGGCGAGTACCCGCTCGACGAATGCCGGGTCGAGGTGAGCGACCTTGCTCGCATCGCCCACCTGTGCGCGACCCGCGGCGACCGCGATGTCGGTGGCGGTCAAGGTGGAACCGCCGAAGACCAGAGCCTCGGTGGTCAGCTTGTATCCGACCGAAGCCGGACCGACCTCGGCGGTCTCCTCGTCGACGATGCTCCCGCCCCCGATGCCGAGCGAGAGCACGTCGGGCATCCGGAAGTTGGTGCGGATGCCCGCGACCTTCACCTCGTTCGCGGTCTCACGCGGGAAGCCGTTGATCAGCAGACCGATGTCGGCCGTGGTGCCGCCCACGTCGATCACGGCGCAGTCGTCGAGTCCGCTCGTGGCAGCAGCCCCGCGCATGGAGTTGGTCGGGCCGGAGGCGAAGGTCGCGACCGGGTAGCGCCGCACGTACTCCTCGTCCATGAGCGTGCCGTCGTTCTGGCTGAGGAAGATCGGCGCCTCGATGCCCTGGGCGCGCACGGCGGAGGTGAGCCCGTCGACGATCTCCGATGCGAGCTCACGCAGCGCCGCATTGATGATGGTCGCGTTCTCGCGCTCCAGCAGCCCGATGCGACCGATCTCGTGGGACAGCGAGATGGCGGCGTCCGTGCCCAGCACCTCCGCGACGATCTCGGCCGCCCGCACCTCGAGGTCGTGGTTGACCGGACTGAACACCGACGAGATCGCGACCGAGCGGATGCCGTGCGCCTTCATGTCCTCCGCGTGCGCCCGGATCTCGTCCGGGTCGAGCGGCGAGATCGGCCGGCCGTCGAACTCATAGCCGCCGTGGGCGAGATAGCTGCGGGCCTGAGTGGCTTCGACCAGAACCTCGGGCCAGTCGATCAGCGGCGGCAGCGCCCGCGTGGCGGGCAGTCCGAGCCGGAGGGCGGCGACCGGTGCCAGGCGGCTGGCCTGCACGAGCGCGTTGATGAAGTGCGTCGTGCCGATCATGACGGCATCGACGTCGGCGCCCTCGAAGGCGTGCCCGGCCCGCAGGTCCTCGATCGCCTGGATGATGCCACCGGTGACATCGGGGGTGGTCGAGTGCTTCACGCCCGCGAGCGTGCGGGTGCCGTCCATGAGGACTGCGTCGGTGTTGGTGCCGCCGACGTCGATGCCGATATGCATGATTCTCGCTTTCCTGTGAGGGGTGTCTGTCTCGGCGGCTCAGGCCGCTGCTGCTGCTTCGACCGAGGTGGCCTGTCGTGTCGTCGCCACGCCGACGCCACGGACCCAGCCGAGCCCGCCGGCCACGATGTAGAGCACCATCGAGAGGAAGAGGCTCAGCAGCGACGGGATGCCCCAGGTCACGAAGTAGCCGACCAGCGCGGAGACCAGCCACACGACGATCGTCGCGGGAACGATGCGCGGAGCGGTCGTCGGAAGGGTGCCGGCTTCGCGGGTGGCGTCGAGGTCGGGGCGCCAGCGGCGCACGATGTAGTACTCGGCCACCATGATCCCGGCGATGGGCGGGAACGCGACGCTCAACACGATCAGGAATTCGGTGAACTGTCCGAGGATGCCGACCGCGGCGAGGATCGATCCCACGACGCCCAGCACGATGGTCGTCGTGACGCGGTGCAGGTTCTTGCCGAACGCGGTCGAGATGAAGTTCACCAGGCCCAACGTGGAGGAGTACAGGTTCCAGTCGTTGATCTTCAGGGTGCCGGTGAGCACGATGAACAGGCCGATGAAACCGACCGACGAGGTGACGATCGCGACGATGTCGCCCGTGGCGGCCGCGTGGGCGAGCAGCACGCCGGCGAGACCGATCACGAACTCGCCGAGCGAGACACCGAGGACGGTCTGCTTGATCACGTCGGCGCGCGAGCGGTTGAAGCGGGTCATGTCACCCGTGATGATCGCACCGACGATGAGACCACCGGCGACGATGCCGGTTCCGGCCCAGACGCTCATCGTGGGTCCGGGCGCCGGTCCCGTGAGCAGCTCGCCGATGTCGTGACGGCTCAGCTCGGTGATGACCGACCAGCCGACCAGGATGAGGAACAGCGGAACGGTGATGTTCGCGAGCCACTGCATCCCGACGAAGCCGAAGGCCACGATCGCGGTGACGGCGAGGCCGAAGATGAGGCTCCAGGCCCAGACCGGCAGGGCACCGGGCATGAGAGCGTCGAGTGACTGCGCGGAGATGGCCGACTGGATGCCGAACCAGCCGATGAGGCTGATACCGATCGCGAGGCCGACCAGCGAGGCGCCGATCTCGCCGAAGCCGGTCCAGCGTGCGAGCAGAGCGGTGTTGAGGCCCTCGCGCTGGCCGATGAAGCCGACCACGCACATGATCACCTCGAGGATGAGCGAGCCGAAGAGGAAGGCGAGGACGGCCTCGCCGAAAGTCATGCTGTAACCGAGGGTCGCGCCGAGGAGGAACTGCGAGAGGGCCGAGACCTGCCCGAATCGCTGCACGGCGATTCCGAACCAGGGTCTGCGGGCCTCGGGAGTCACTCGGGAGAGCGCGAAGTCGTCTGCGTGCGCCGTGCGTGCCATGAGGATCCTTCGGGAGGAGGGAACGGGTTGTGCGCCACAGTAGCGACGCTTCCCACACGGCCGACATGTGCATATCGCACGAGAATCACCCATGGATGTGCAGATCGCACACCACTCGCTCCGTCCGCGGCCGCCGGTACATCACGACCGACGACGAGACCCACCCCTGCGGACATCGCCCAGGGGTGGGTCTCGGCTCGAGGCGTGGGTCTCGACCACCTCGCGGGTCGAGGTCGAAGGTCAGTGCAGCGCGTTGGTCTCGATGAAGGCGCGGAGCGCGTGCTCGTCGTCACCCATCTCGGTCACGTGCTGAGGCGCGTCGAGCATCTCCTGCAGCTCCGGCGCGTAGCCGAGCTCCACACCGATGGCCTCATGGATCGTCTCGGCGAACTTCTCCGGCTTGGCCGTCTCGAGCACGAGCATCGGCACACCGGGCTCGACGTACTCGCGTGCGACCTTGACGCCGTCCGCCGTGTGCGGGTCGATGACCTCACCCGTCGTCTCGTACACCGCGCGGATGGTCGCCAGTCGATCCTCGTGCGTCGAGGTGCCGCTGACGATGCCGAACTCCTCCAGGAAGCGCTCCTGCTCGGCGGAGAAGTCGAAGTGGCCCTGCGCCTCGAGGTCGTCCCAGGCGCCGACGACGCGGGCCGGGTCGCGACCGACCAGCTCGAAGATGAACCGCTCGAGGTTCGACGCCTTGGAGATGTCCATCGAGGGGCTCGAGGTCGCGAGGGTCTGGGCCGCACTGCGCGGCCGGTAGACGCCGGTGCGGAAGAACTCGTCCAGCACGTTGTTCTCGTTCGCCGCCAGCACGAGTCGCCGGATCGGCAGTCCCATCTGCTTCGCGAAGAATCCAGAGAGGATGTTGCCGAAGTTCCCGGAGGGCACCGTGAACGACAGCTCGGTCCAGCCACCGGCGTCCGTCGCCCGCAGCCACGCCCAGAAGTAGTAGACGGTCTGCGCCGTGATGCGCGCCAGATTGATGGAGTTCACGGCACCCAAGTGCTGCGCGCGCTTGAAGTCGAGGTCTCCTGCGAGCTTCTTCACGAGGTTCTGGCAGTCGTCGAAGACACCATCGACCGCGATGTTGTGCACATTCGCATCGTCGAGCGAGAACATCTGCGCCCGCTGGAACGCGCTCATGCGTCCCTGCGGCGACAGCATGAACACCGCGACGCGCTCCTTGCCGCGCAGCGCGTGCTCTGCCGCGGATCCGGTGTCTCCCGAAGTGGCGCCGAGGATGTTGAGCACGGAGTCGTTGCGCTCGAGCGTGTACTCGAGCACCTGGCCGAGGAACTGCATGGCCATGTCCTTGAACGCCAGGGTCGGCCCCTCGGAGAGCCCGACCAGGGTCAGCTCGTCATCGATCGCGCGCAGCGGCACCACGCCGTCGGGGAAGTCGGCGTAGGCCGCATCCGTCATGCGCGCCAGGTCGGCGCGCGGGATGTCGGTCGCGAACAGACCGAGGACCTCGGTCGCCAGTTGCGGGTAGGTCAGGGCGCGCCACCGCTCGAGCGTCTCGCCGTCGACGGTCGGCATGGCCTCGGGTACCGCCAGTCCGCCGTCGGGCGCGAGGCCCTCCAACAGCGTCTCGCTGAACGACTGCGGCTGCATGCCGCCGCGGGTGGAGATGAACTGCACGTTGGCTCCTCGGCTCGGGACTCGGCCCGTCCATTCTCGCAGGGTGTTCCCGTCCGCGATGACGCGATGACACGAGAGGCGGCTTCCGCTCAGAAGAGAGCCGCTCAGAACAGAGAGGTCGGCAACGCACCCTCGTGTTCCAGCAGCCAGCGCTTGGTCTCGAGCCCGTGTCCCTCATCGCCGCCCGAGTACCCGCCGAGCCCATCGCCCGCGACGACCCGGTGGCAGGGCACGATCAGCGGGACGGGGTTCGCCCCCATGATCGACCCGATCCCCCGGGCCGGCACATCTGTGCCGCTGCGCGCGGCGAGTCCACCGTAGGTGATCGTCTCACCGTGGCCGACCGTCTCGTGCAGCACCGTGAGGACCGCCCGCGTCGCGACCGTCTGATCCCCGAGATCGACGGGGACGTCGAAGCGATGCAGGGTGCCCGCGAAGTACGCGGCGAGCTGGGCGAGCGCCTCGGCGAGCAGCGGATCGGAGGTGGGGTCTGACGGCGCCAGGCTCCCTTCGGGCGGAGTCGATCGCCACGTGACGCGGGTGATCGCCGCACCGTCACTGACGACGCCGATGACGCCGACCGGGGTCGCGAGCGTTGCGAAGGCGGGCATGCGTCGAGGGTACCTCCCGACAGCGACAGCGATCGTCCGCGGCACTCTGCGGACGGGTATGGCGCCAGGACGCATCGGGGGGCGAACCTGGACCTACCGAAACCGCAGAGCACGGGAACGCCACCTCGATGACAAGGAGCACCACATGAGCACCACCACGGCTGCGCTCGACCTGCCCGACGTCCGTCTCCACTACGAACTCCGCGGTGAAGGACCGCTCCTCGTCCTGATCGGCGCCCCCATGGACGCCGATGCCTTCGCCCCGTTCGCCGTCGAACTCGCGACCGATCACACGGTGCTCACATCCGACCCGCGCGGCGCCAAGCGGAGCATCCTCCACGACCGTTCCCGGGGTTCGAGCCCCCAGCAGCGCGCCGACGATCTCGCGGCACTCATCGCCCACGTCGATCGCGGGCCGGCGGTCGTCTTCGGATCGAGCGGCGGCGCGGTGACCAGCCTGGCGCTCGTGCAATCGCATGGAGACCTCGCGTCCACGGTCATCGCCCACGAACCCCCGCTGCTCGAGCTGCTCCCCGACCGCGTCGAGCAGCGTCGTCTCACCGACGAGCTCACCGCGGCAGCCCTCTCGGGCGACCGCGTCGGCGCCTGGCGGCTGTTCTTCGCGCAGGCGAACATCCCGATGCCGGAGGAGATGCTCGTCCAGTGGTTCGGCGGTGAGGTCGATCCGCAGCATCAGGAGGACGAGCAGTTCTGGTTCCAGCACGAGCTGCCGGCCAGCGTGCGCTGGGAGCCCGACGTCGGGACTCTGCGGGCACGGGCGGACGACCTCGTCCTGGGTATCGGCGAGGAGTCGGTCGACCAGCTCTGCGAGCGCACGACGACGGCACTCGGTGCGCAGCTCGGCATCGAGCCGACCCGTTTCCCCGGCGACCACACGGGATTCGTCGATCACCCTGCGGAATTCTCGGCTCGCCTGCGCGAGGTCCTCGCGCACTGAGGACGACGTGACGGACGCGGCCGTCGAGCCCCTTCAGCGCTCGACGGCCTCAGCGCGTCATTCCCGCGAGACCTGGAGCCAGAGCGCGGCCCAGTGCTCCGGACGCAGATCGCGAGGAAGGCTCCGGCCGGTCACCCCGGCAGCCGCCACCACGCGTCGTGCTCGAGGCATCGGGATCCCCGCCGCACCCGCGAGGACGGCGGGCAGACTGCCTCCCCGCCCCGTGAACATCACCCGAACGAACTCCTCGTACGCTCGCCGATCGGAGACAGGGACGAGCGGAGAACCCCGTCGGGTGATCGCGAGCAGGCCACCGTCCACACTCGGCTGCGGCGAGAAGCCCCACGCCGGCACCCGCCCCTCGAGGGAGAATTCGAACCACGGCGCCGACTGCGCGGTCATCATGGTGCCACCGCCGACGCCTGCCCGCTTGCGCGCCACCTCCCACTGCGTGAGCAGCACCGCCTCGTTCCAGCGACCGCGCGAGAGCAGGCGCCGCAGGATCGGCGTGGTCACGTGGAAGGGGATGTTGCCGACGACCACCTCGGCATCGAGCGGATGACGTGTGGCGTCGGCGATCTCGATACGGATGCCGGGCAGCGTCGCGCGCAGTCGGTGCACGCGGTGCTCGTCGATGTCGATCGCGGTGAGCGGCCTGCCCAGCTGTGCGAGAGCGCGGGTCAGGGCGCCGTCACCGCAGCCGAGCTCCAGGATCGAACCGGACGTCTGGCGGACGAGGCCGGAGATGCGGGTGAGGGTCGGACGATGGGTGAGGAAGTTCTGGCCGAGTTCGTGACGGCCACCATGGATCGAACGAGGCATGAGTGCGCTCCAGAAGAAGAATCGGAGCACCTCGGAGGGGGGAGGACGCGAAGAGGCGTCGCTGAGGACTGCCCGTCCCGAGGTGCGATGACATCTCGGTGGACGGCGCGCAGATGCGTGCGATGAGCGAGCGCGCCGTCAGGCGCGGCGGTCGCGGAACACGAGGTTGCGCCCCATCACGGGCGCTGCGCATATCGTTCCCATGCGCATCAGCATATCGGTCGTCAGATCCAGCCGCGCTCCTCGGCGACGAGAACAGCCTGCTGACGGGTGCCGACCGCGAGCTTTCCGAGGATGACGGAGATATGGTTGCGCACCGTCCCCGGGGCGAGAGCGAGCGCTCGTGCGATCTGCCCCGTCGTCTCCCCACGCCGACCGGCACGCAGCACGTCGAGTTCGCGGTCCGTGAGCGGTGAGCGCTCGTCGCTCAGGGCATCGGCGGCGATCTCCGGATCGACGTAGCGAGCCCCCGCCGCGACCCGGCGGATGACGGCGGCGACCTCGTCCGCCCCACGCGACTTCGGCAGGAAGCCGGAGACACCGGAGGCCAGGGCACGGCGCAGCACGCCTGGACGCGCGTGACGGGTGACGACCACGCACCGCGTCGCGATCGCCCTGTGCAGCTTCTCTGCTACCTGCACGCCGTCGAGCCCGGGCATCTCGAGGTCGAGCAGGCACACATCGGGCTGAAGTCGCAGAGCCTCGACGACCGCCTGCTCGCCGTCCTCGCACTCGGCGATGACCTCGATATCGTCTTCCAGCCGGAGGAGGGCGGCGAGCGCGGAGCGGATCATCGCCTCATCGTCGGCGATCAGCACACGGATCATCGTGTCTCCTCCGACCGCGCCGGGACCGTCACGACCACCACGAACTCGTCCCCGTCCCGACGCACGTCGAGCGTGCCGTCGACCTCTTCGACGCGCCGACGGACGCCGTCCAATCCGGATCCGTCACCCTCGTCGACCGCGCCGGGCACGACGTCGTTGGCGATCTCGTATCGCCACGTGCCCGCGACGCGCGTGAGCACGAGGCGTGCGCGTTCCCCGCCGCCATGGCGCAGCACGTTGGTCGTCGTCTCACGGATGACCGGGCCGAGGGCCGATGCCGGTGCGGAGTCGGCATCCGCACCGATGGCGGCGTCCACCTCGAGCCCGGCCGCGGTCAGCAGGTCGCGGGCGTTGGCGAGTTCATCGCCGAGAGGCACCGAGCGGAAGCGCGTCGCGAGGTCCCTGGTCCCCTGACGCGCCTCGTCGACGCTGACCCGCGCGGCGCGCAGCTGCTCCATGCCGGCATCCGGATCGCTCGGCAGGAGACGCTCGGCGAGTTCGAGCTGCAGCGCGATGACCTGGAGATGGTGACCCTGCAGGTCGTGCACGTCGGTCGCGACCCGCAGCCGCTCCTGGGTCGCGGCGAGCTTCGCCTCCGAGGTGCGGGCGCGGTCGAGCGTGACGAGCACATCCCACCACCACAACGAGCTCACGGTCATCACGGGGAAGAGTGCGGTGTAGATCACGGCCACCCACCACGCGAGCACCGCACCGAAGGCGTGAGCGGAGGAGTCGACGGCGGCCAGCACCAGCAGGAGCAGCGTTCCCGCCACGACGACGCGGATGCGGATGCCTCGCGGCCAGTTCAGAAGCACCACCGACTGGACGATCGGCATCGCCGCGAGCTGCCAGCTCCCGGCAAGCGCCCCGGCGACCGTGCCGTACGCGACGGCGATGAGCAGGGGTACGGCGATGCGCCTCCAGCGGAATCCCGGCACCGCGTCGACACGGTGGCGGTAGTCGAACAGGAGCAAGGCCGTCGATGCGCACCACACCAGGCCGCCGACGGCGACCACGAGGATCAGCGGACCGTTCTGACCTTGCGCGGCGAGGATGCCCGTCCACGCGAAGACCAGCATCACCTGGAGGAACATCACGGCGGTCACGGTGTACCACCAGGTCGCCGTGATACCGCGAGACAGCTGTCTCGCCCCCGGACTTGGCTCGACGGGGGCGAGGGGCTCGACGCGGCTGCTCACGCTCCCACGATAGAGCCGTGACAGTTGTCACGGATGCGTCGTGCGATCCGCCCGGGAAGCGATGACGGGCCGACACTGCCGCCGAACGGAGCACTCGGCTGGACTGGAGTCATCGCGGCGGAGACTCCGTTCGCACCGACAACCGGGAGCATCCCATGAACCTCATCGAGACCTTCCAGAACCTGGTCGCCCAGGTCCCCGAGCTCGTGCAGCCGCTCATCGTCGCCCTCGCCGGCGCGATCCCCTTCATCGAGGGCGAAGGGGCGGTGAGCATCGGCATCATCGGCGGCATCTCTCCGGTGATCGCCGCGATCGCCGCGATCGTGGGCAACTTCCTGTGCGTCCTGGTGGTGGTGCTCGTCAGCTCCGGAGCCCGACAGGCCGTCGTGAACCGTTCGCGCGCCAAGACCGCGGCGCTCGCCGGTGCCGGCGGCGGCACGATCGACGAGCCGGCCGCGGATGCGGCCGAGACGGGCCGCGGCACCGCGCGTCGCGAGAAGTTCCAGCGTGCGTTCGAGCGCTACGGCGTTCCCGGGGTCAGCCTGCTCGGACCGCTCCTGCTGCCGACGCAGTTCACCGCGACCATGCTCGCGGCTTCCGGCATCGGTAGGGCGCGCATCCTCTTCTGGCAGGCTCTGGCCATCATCGGCTGGACCACCGTCGTGGCCGTCATCGTCGGAAGCGCGGTGTACGCGATCCGCTGACCCTCACAGAAAATCCTGAATTCAGGTCTTCTTGAATTCAGCTTTTTCTGTACAGTAGTGGCGTGACCACTGCTCTGGCCTCCCTCACCCACACGGCCGCCGTCGCCCGCCTCGGGCATGCGCTGTCGGACCCCACCCGCGCCGGCGTCCTGCTCGCGCTGCGCGAAGCACCGCGCTACCCCGCCGACCTCGCGGACGCCCTCGGCGTCTCGCGGCAGGCGATGTCGAACCACCTCGCCTGTCTCCGCGGATGCGGGCTCGTCGAGAGCGTTCCGGAGGGACGCCGCAGCAGCTACCGACTCGCGGATCGCCACCTCGCTCCGGCCCTCGACATGCTCATGCGGGTCACCCTCATCGTCGAGCCGGACTGCTGCTCGGGCGAAGGGTGCACCTGCTGATGACCTCCACGGCAACCGCGGCGCGACGCGACACCCTCCACCGCCGCATCCGCCTGATCGTCGGCATCACGATCGGCTACAACCTGATCGAGGCGGTCATCGCGATCGCCGCCGGCTCCGTCGCCTCATCCGCCGCGCTCATCGGCTTCGGGCTGGACTCCACGATCGAGGTGCTGTCCGCGGCCGCCGTCGCCTGGCAGTTCACCCGCCGCGATCCGGAGCGCTGGGAGAAGCCCACCCTGCGGGTGATCGCCGTCGCCTTCTTCGCGCTCGCGCTCTACGTGACGGCTACCTCCGTGGCCGCGCTCGTCACGACCGAGCGGCCCGAGCACAGCACGATCGGTATCGTCCTGACCGCGGTCAGCGTCGCCGTCATGCCCTTCCTGTCCCTCGCGGAACGACGTGCGGGCAAGGAACTCGGATCGGCCACCGCCGTCGCGGACTCGAAGCAGACACTCATCTGCACCTATCTCTCCGCCGCCGTGCTGATCGGGCTGATCGCCAACTCGCTGCTCGGATGGTGGTGGGCGGATGCCGTCGCCGGTCTCGTGATCGCCGCCTTCGCGGTGCGCGAGGGCATCGAGGCCTGGAAGGGCGATGCCTGCGCGACCTCGGTGGGGATGCTCCTCGACGACGAGGACGCGCACGACCACGACCACCACCACGACTGACCACTGACGCGCACAACGCCTAGGTTGGGGAGATGGATGCCGCTCCCCTCCCGCCCGCAGACCTGCGCGGACGCACAGTGCTGGTCACCGGCGCGAACGCCGGCATCGGATACTGGTGCGCCGAGCAGCTCGCCGCCCGGGGCGCACGCGTGCTGTTGGGCTGCCGCTCCCCCGAACGTGCGCAGACCGCGGTCGCCGCGATCCGAACCCGGGTTCCGGCTGCCGACCTGCGCGTGCGGGGGCTCGACCTCGGCTCCCTCGACAGCATCGCCCTGGCCGCAACGGGGGTGGGCGAGCGACTCGATGCGGTCATCTGCAACGCGGGGGTGAAGGCGGCCGACCGCTCGGCGCGCACGAGCGACGGCCTCGACCTCATGGTGGGCACGAACTTCCTCGGTCATTTCGCACTCGTGGCCCAGCTCGAGCCTTTCCTCGCCCCGGATGCCCGCGTGGTCACCGTCGGATCGATCGCGCACCGATTCGCACATCTCGATGCCGCCGCCCTCGATGCCGCCAGCCTCGACGCACCGTGGAGCGGCTCCTCGCTCCGACAGTACGGAAGGTCGAAGGCATCATTGATGGCCTTCGCCTTCGAGCTCGCGCGACGCTGGTCGGGTTCCTCTCGCGCGGCGGTCTGCGCACACCCGGGCTATGCGGTCGATCCCCTCACTCCCCCACGACCGGGCCTCGCCGAGGTCTCCGGCTTCGTCCGTGCCGTGGCCTCCCCGACCCGAGCACTCGTGCAGGGCAAGGACGGCGGGGCCCTCCCGATCGTGCATGCCGCGACCGCCTCGGAGGTCGTCGACGGCGACTACTGGGGTCCGGGCGGACTGCTCGAGTTCCGCGGAACGCCGACACGGGTGACCGCATCGGACGACGTGCGCTCCGCCGCGATCGGGGCGCAGCTGTGGACCGCGGCAGAGCGCCTCACCGGGGTGCGTTTCCCGACATGATTCGGGCCGCTATGTCCGACCCCCGCGGCAGGATGAGCCCATGATCACACTGCTCTCTGCCCCGTCGAACCTCGGCCTGCGCCCGCCGGAGCGCGGGAGCGTGCCGGGCGCGGCGAAGGCGCCGGAAGCGCTACGCGATGCCGGCCTCTTCGCGCGCTTCGTCGAACGCGGTGCCTCCGACTCCGGCGTCGTCCTCGCCGGCCGCTACGTCGATGACGACGACACCCGGCCGGCCGGCCGCGTGCGCAACGAGAGCGCGATGATCGACCACTCCCAGCGCCTCGCCACGCGCATCGGCGCGGCCATCGACCGCGGCGAGGCTCCCCTCGTGATCGGCGGCGACTGCGCGATCCTCCTCGGAGCGGGTCTCGCGACCGCACGCCGCGGCGGTGTCGGCCTCGTGCACATCGACGGCCATACCGACTTCCGCCACCCGGGCAACAGCGACGAATGCGCGAGCGTGGCCGGGGAGGCCCTCGCCGCCGCGGTCGGCGCACACTGGCCGTCGATCGCCGACATCGACGGGCTCGCGCCCTACTTCCGGTCCGAGCACACCGCGCACATCGGTCACCGCGCCGACGATGAGGATCAGGACGAGGTACGTGGCATCCTCGGCAGCGTCACGCCCGCCGCCGATGTCACCTCTCTCGGAGCCGCTCGCGTGGGTGCAGAGAGCGCCGCCGTCGCCGGTCCCGCGTACTGGCTCCAACTCGACGTCGACGTGCTCGACCCGACCATCATGCCCGCGGTCGACAGCCCCGATGCCGGCGGGATCAGCGCGGCGGAACTCACCGCACTGCTGCGGGAACTCGCGCCTCGCGCGATCGGCGCCTCCATCACGGTCTTCGATCCCGACCTCGACCCGGATGGGCGCTACGCACGCCTGCTCGTCGAGGTGCTCACAGCGGGCCTCGGCGAACTGGGTACTCGGGTGCGGCGCCCCTGACGTCAGCGCCTCTGACATCGGCGACCCTGACGGCCGGGCTCCTGACGGCCGGGCTCCTGACGGCCGGGCTCGTGACGCCCGGACTCGTCAGAGCCACCGCCTGGACTCACGCCTCCGGCTCGACGACCGGTTCGGTCATGACCCGCACGCGGGCGATGCGTCGGCGGTCCACCTCTGCGACCTGGATCGTGGCTCCGGGCACCTCCACGACGTCACCGACGACCGCGAGACGCCCGAGCTGCTCGGTCACGAAACCCGCGATGGTGTCGGATGAACCGCGCGGCATCGCCAGCCCCGTCGCCTCCTCGAAGTCCTGCAGGTTGAGGCGTCCGTCGATGCCGTCGTCCGCAGAGATGAACACCTCGGCGTCGTACTCATCGAAGATCTCGCCGACGACTTCCTCCACGAGGTCTTCCAGGGTGACCAGACCGTCCGTGCCGCCGTACTCGTCGACGACCACCGCGATGTGGTGGCCCTCGGCCCGCATGCGGGTCAGAGTCGGCAGCACGCGCGCGGTCGAGGGGATGTACGGGATGTCGCGCATCAGCGCGCTCAGCGGACGCTCCGGGTCGTCGGATGCGGCCTCGAACAGATCACGCACGTGCACGAATCCGGTGATGTCGTCGATCGAGGTCTCCGAGACCGGGTAACGCGAGAAGGGAAGGTCGCGCACCTGCGCCATCACCTCGCCGACGCTCGCGGCCTCATCGAGGGCGACGACCTCGGGGCGCGGACGCATGACCTCGCTGACCTGGCGCCCACGGAGGGAGAGCACATCATCGAGGATGCGCCGTTCGTCATCGGGCAGCCCCTGATGGCTCGCCACGATGTCGCGCACCTCCTCGTCGGTCATCTCGTCGCTCGTCTTGTGCGGATCTCCCCCGAGCACTCGGACGAGGGCGTTCGTCGAGACCGAGAGCAGCCAGATCACCGGCCGCATGACCGTCGCGAACCCGTTGAGGGCAGGCGCGACCGCGTAGGCGAACTGGGCATTTCTCTGGATCGCCAGACGCTTGGGCACGAGCTCGCCGAGCACCAGCGACAGGTAGGCGATCACCAGCGTGAGCACGAGGGTCGCGACGGTGAGGGCGAGAGCGGGGGCGAGACCCCATGACTCGAACACCGGCGCCAGCGACGGCGCGATCGATGTCGCTCCGTATGCCGCCGAGGCGAACCCGGCCACGGTCACACCGATCTGCACCGCCGAGAGGAACGTGTTGGGGTTGCGGGCGAGGGCGGCGACCTTCGCACCGCGCCGCCCTCGTTGGCCGATCGCATTGATCTGGCTTTCGCGCAGCGTGACCAGCGCCATCTCCGTCGCAGCGAAGACACCGCCGATCAGCACGAACGCGAAGACGAGGGCGATGTTCCAGAGCAGGTCGCCCATCAACGGGCCGCCTCGTCTGTGGTGGGGTGAGCGCCCGGGACGAACCGGGCGCTCGTACTGTCAGAGTCCGAAGAGTCAGAACAGCGCTGCGCGCTCAAGAGTGCTCCTTCTTGGTGGTGGTGTCGGCGGATGAGATGTCGTGGGAGGTGTCGCCCGGTGCACGGCGCGTCTTGATGAGGCTCGCCACCGTGGCGACCGCGATGGTCGCGCCGATGAACAGCAGCGAGAACCAGATCGGGATCTCCGGCGCCCACTCGACGCCCTGGCCGCCGTTGATGAACGGCAGCTCGTTGACGTGCAGAGCGTGCAGGACCAGCTTGACGCCGATGAATCCGAGGATGACGGCGAGTCCCTGCGCCAGGTAGACGAGGCGCTCGAGCAGACCGCCGATGAGGAAGTACAGCTGTCGCAGTCCCATGAGCGCGAAGGCGTTCGCCGTGAAGACGATGTAGGCCTGGTCGGTCAGGCCGTAGATGGCGGGGATCGAGTCGACCGCGAACACCAGGTCGATGAAGCCGATCGCGATGATGGTGAGGAGCATCGGCGTGACGAAGCGCTTGCCGTTCTTCACGACCGTGAGCCGGTCGCCGTTGTACTCCTCGCTGACGGGCAGGTGCCGACGGACGAACGTCATGAAGCGCCCGTTCGCGGGGTTGCTCTCGTGGTTGCTGAACGCCTGACGATAGGCGAGCACCAGCAGCAGAGCGCCGAACAGGTAGAAGATCCACGAGAAGTTCTCGATGAGCGTCGCGCCGACGGCGATGAAGATGCCGCGCAGGATCAGCGCGATCACGATGCCGATCATCAGCACCTTCTGCTGGTACTTCTTCGGCACGGCGAAACCGGTCATCACGATGAGGAAGACGAACAGGTTGTCGATCGACAGGGCCTTCTCGGTGAGGTATCCGGCGAAGTACTCGCCGCCGAACGTCCACCCGGAGAAGACGCCGATACCCACACCGAACAGCAGCGCGAGGCTGATGTAGAAGATCGACCAGCGCGCCGATTCCGCGATCGTCGGCTCGTGCGGTGTGCGCACGTGAGCGAAGAACTCGTAGACGAAGAAGGCGATCGTGACTGCGATCGTGATGATCCAGATCAGGGGGGTGATATCCAAATGCGGACTCCAGACTCGGGGTACGACAGTACCGCCAAAGTCTTCTCCATTCCATGGACATGGAACCGGTGGCCCGGGATGCGACGTGCATCCGTAATGACGACCCCACCGTGTCGGAGTACTCCCCTTGGGTGTCTTCAGATTAGGAGAAGACCCTTTGCTCTTCCTGTGGATCTGCCGATAACGTCACGCCACGAGAGAGAACGGCATATCGGGTTTCGACGCGTGAATCAGTAACATTTCACGTATTACCCGTCTATCCCTTTTCGGTCGCATCCGATGCTGCGGAGCGTCACCCGACCAGACAGGAGCCGCGATGCCGCACGCCAGCGATGATGCCACCGAGAAGCCGGGCGCTCGAGACCGGGCCCCTGATCTCGAGAACGACCGCGAGAGGCTCGGCGACGTGTCGACGTCGGTCCAGGACTTCGCACACGAGCAGACCGGGTATCACACCTCTCTCAAGGCGCGGCATCTGCAGATGATCGCCATCGGCGGAGCGATCGGCACCGGCCTGTTCATGGGAGCGGGGGGACGACTGCACACGGCCGGCCCCCTGCTTGCTGTCTCCTACCTGATCTGCGGTGTCTTCGCATTCTTCATCCTCCGAGCGCTCGGTGAGCTGGTGCTCCACCGGCCGTCATCCGGATCCTTCATCTCCTACGCTCGCGAGTTCTACGGCGAGAAGCTGGCCTTCGCCGCAGGGTGGCTCTATCTGCTGAATTGGGGCATGGTCGCGATCGTCGACTCGACCGCCGTCGCACTGTACGTGCATTACTGGTCGGCGTTCGACGTCGTACCCCAGTGGTTGCTCGCCCTGGTCGCGCTGGTGGTGGTGGTCGGACTCAACCTCGTCTCGGTCCGCCTGTTCGGCGAGATGGAGTTCTGGTTCTCGATCATCAAGGTCGCCGCTCTCGTCGCCTTCCTCCTCATCGGCATCGTGGTCCTCGCCGCGGGCTGGGAGACGGATCAGGGACCGACGGGATTGCAGATGCTCAGCGAGAACGGAGGCTTCAGTCCCGAAGGCGTGCTTCCCGCGGTCATCGTCATGCAGGGCGTCGTGTTCGCCTACGCCTCGATCGAACTGATCGGTACGGCTGCCGGCGAGACCGAGAATCCGGCCAAGCTCGTACCTCGAGCCGTCAACTCCGTGATCCTGCGGATCGGCGTCTTCTACGTGGGGTCGGTGCTCCTGCTCGCACTCCTGCTCCCGTATACGGTCTACCGAGCCGGGGAGAGTCCTTTCGTGACCTTCTTCACCCACATCAGCGGCCCGGAGATCGGGGCGATCGCCGGGAGCGCCATGAACTTCGTCGTGATCACCGCCGCGATCTCCGGGCTCAACGCAGGCCTGTACTCGACCGGCCGCGTCTTCCATTCCCTCGCCGCCTCCGGTGCGGCCCCGAAGGTCGCCGGAATGATGAGCAGGCGTGGCGTCCCGGTCGCCGGAATCCTCTTCACCGCAGGGTTCGCCCTGATCGGGGTCCTGCTCAATCTCGCGGTTCCCGACGAGGCCTTCGAGATCGTGCTGAACATGTCGGCGCTGGGCATCATCGCCGCGTGGGCGACGATCATCCTGTGCCAACTGCGCCTCCGCTCCTGGGCGTTGCAGGGACGCATCGTGCGGCCGTCGTTCCGACTGTTCGGGGCGCCGTTCACGTCCTACCTCACCCTCGCCTTCCTGGCGTCGGTGATCGTCCTCATGGCGTTCGACTACCCCACCGGAACCTGGACCGTTGGCACGCTGATCGTCATCGTCCCCGCACTGATCGGCGGCTGGTTCCTCGCCCGGCGAAGGATCAGCGAGGTTCAGGCGCTGCGACGGGGTGCGAACTTCACGCCTGAACCGACGGAGACATCCGACTCGGCCTGAGCGAGCTGCAGTCCGTTAGAAGCTGGATGAGTCCGCTAGTCCTGGATATCGGAGCGGACGAGCTCCTGCTCCTGGGCGCGATCGATGATGGCGGGGAGCACCTCGTCGAAGAAGGTGACGAGGACCGCGCGGGTCTTCACCGCATCACGCTCGAGGATCGCCTCCCGAAGGGAGACGACGAAAGCACCGACCACCTCCCAGTCGAATGCATCCCGCGAGTGCTGGCTGAACCTCCGGATCTGCGGCCCGAGACGTTCGATGATCACGGCTCGCGACGCGTTGCCCTCGATGCGCGCGAATCCGGTGGCGGCCGCACGGAGCGCGATACCGAACCCCGCCACATCGCGTGCCTTCACCGCCGCGGACATCTCGTCGGCGAGCTCGGTGAGATAGGCGATGTCGTCGTCCTGGATCAGGGGCATCACATGGCGCACCGAGCCGATCCAGATGTCTCCGAAGAGATCGACCGCGTTGCGGACCTGATCGAGATCGATCGGGGCGACGCGGGTGTAGCGGTTGCGCTGCATCTCGACGAGACCGTGGTCGGCGAGGCGGTCAAGGGCATGCCGGATCGGGGTCTTCGACGTGCCGAGGCGCTCTGCGAGCTCGTAGTCTCGCAGACGTTCACCCGGGCGCAGCTCGCCGCTGATGATCGCATCCTGCAACCGGTTGTACGCCTCGTCGCTCATCGACCTGCGCTCGAGGGGTCCGCCTGAGAGTGCCACCGCTTTTGTCCTCCACTCGAGCACGGAATCGCTGTAGAGCCTGAAGTTCTACCTACACTGCAATGTATCGCATCCGACGTAACGGGCGAGAGAATACCGGGTCGTGGAGGTGACCGTGCGCGCGTTCACGGCATGGGGAGAACGGCATCAGGTGACGCTGTACCTGGCGTCGATCGCGGTCGGCGCCGTCGTCGGCCTCCTCTCCCCCTCGACGGCACCGGTGTGGGAGTCGGCGGTCACCCCGCTCCTCGGCGTTCTGCTGTTCGCGACGTTCCTGGGCGTGCCGTTCGCGCACATCGGACGGGCATTCGTCGACGGGCGCTTCCTCGGCACGCTTCTGCTCCTGAACTTCGTGGTGGTGCCGGCGCTGGCTTTCGGCGTGAGCAGAGTGGTGGCGGCCGATGAGGCGATCCTGCTGGGGGTGCTTCTCGTGCTGCTCACCCCGTGCGTCGACTACGTGATCGTGTTCACGGGCCTGGCGGGCGGCGACCGCTCCCGGCTTCTGGCCGCGACACCGCTGCTCATGCTGCTGCAGATGCTGCTGCTCCCCGTCTACCTCTCCCTCTTCCTCGGCACCGATGCGATGAGCGTCGTCGACCCGCGCCCGTTCATCGACGCGTTCCTGCTGCTGATCGCACTGCCGCTCGCACTCGCCGCACTGACCCAAGTGCTGACCAGGAGGTTCGCCTCGGCCCGCGTGATCGAACGCGGTTCCGTAACGGCGATGGTGCCGCTGATGATGCTCACCCTCGCGGCCGTCGTCGCTTCGCAGGTGTTCGCCGTTGGCGGCGCGTGGGGGCGCCTGTTCCTCACGGTGCCGGTCTTCGCGGTCTTCGCCGTGATCGCCGCGCCCCTCGGCGCAGTCCTCGCGCGGGTCGCCGGCCTGGACACGCCGGGCCGCCGCGCGGTCGTCTTCAGCGGTGTCACGCGCAACTCTCTCGTCGTGCTCCCGCTCGCTCTGGCCCTGCCCGACGCGTTCACGCTCACGCCGCTCGTCGTCGTCACCCAGACGATGGTGGAGCTGATCGTCATGGTGGCGATGGTCGCGGTGATCCCACGCCTGATCAGGCAGCGTTGAGCGCCGCGACGATCATCGCCCCGGCGGACCGTCGAGCACTGTCGGGACGTACTCCAACAGCTGCGTACGCTGATCGGGCTTCCGATCATGAGTCGCCGGGCGCCGTCCCGACCCTGAACGCGCACCCAGCTTGGGCGCGTACCGTCAGCACCAGCGAGCACAACTGAATATCCGAACGCGACGCTCTGAAGGGCCGTTCGCGAAAGAACAACACCTCCGCCGCCCGCTCTGGGCGACGCCGGAGACGAGGTCATCATGGACGTCATCCGTCCGACCGTCCACACCCGTCCGCGCGACAACGCGTCCCGAGGATCGAGCGCCTTCACCGAGTTGGCGCAGCAGGTACGCGAGCGCGGGCTCCTGCACCGGCGCTACGGCTACTACTGGACGAAGCTCATCGCCGCCCCGATCGCTGTGGGCGTGTGCCTGCTCGCGTTCCTCTGGATCGGCGACACCTGGTGGCAGCTGTTCACCGCCGCCGTCCTGGCGGTCGTGTTCACCCAGATCGCGTTCCTCGGGCACGATGCGGCGCACCGGCAGATCTTCGTGTCCGGCCGGTGGAACGACTGGATCAGCATCATCCTCGGCGACCTGCTCGTCGGCATGAGCTACGGATGGTGGCAGCACAAGCACACCCGCCACCACGCCAACCCGAACAAGCTGGGCTCCGACCCCGACATCGAGCTCCCCGTGATCGCCGTCTCCGCCGAGGCTGCGACGAGGCACCAGGGACCGGTCATCACGTGGCTGCGCGGACATCAGGGCGTGCTGTTCTTCCCGATCCTGCTCCTCGAAGGACTCTCGCTGCACGCTTCGAGCGTGCGGCGGATGTTCGCGCGGGGCCGGCTCGAACGCCGGTGGGCCGAGATCACGTTCCTCAGCGTCCGCATGATCGGATACCTGGTACTGGTGTTCATCGTGCTGTCCCCCGGAATCGCCTTCGTCTTCCTGGCGGTGCAACTGGGACTGTTCGGGTTCTACATGGGGATCGCCTTCGCCCCCAACCACAAGGGGATGCCGGTCGTACCTCGGGACATGACCCTGGACTTCCTGCGGCGGCAGGTGCTGATGAGTCGGAACGTGCGCGGCGGCCGCTTCCTCGACGTCGCCATGGGTGGGCTGAACTACCAGGTCGAGCATCATCTGTTCCCCTCGATGCCCCGCCCGCATCTGCGTCGCGCCGCCCCGATCATCGCCGCGTACTGCCGGGAGCACGACGTGCAATACACCCAGGTCGGCCTGTTCGCCTCATACGCGATCGTGGTGCGCTACATCAACCGGGTCGGTCTCGGCGAGCGCGACGTGTTCCGTTGCCCCCTCGCGGATCAGCGGCTCGCGATCGGGGTGCCGCTGCGGTCGTGAACCCGACCGCTCAGGCGCGCACGGTCGCGAGCATCCGGTCCAGATCGGCGTCGAGATCGGCGTCGACAACCTGTCGGGCCGGCGTCGCATCGTGATACTCGATGATCTCCTGCGCACCGATCCAGAACGGCACACGGGAGCAGAACTCGGGGACGATACTCCGGATCTTGGCGGTGTCGAACACCATCGGGTGAGCCCTGTCGCCGTGCAGGTCTGCGGCGAACGACGGCCGGATGGCGGCGATCGTGTCGGAGGACACGTGCACCAGCTCAGGACGGACCCCTGCGGCCTCGCCCAGCCAGGTGTAGATCTGATCCCACGTCGGCGCGTGGTCCCCCATGATGTGGAAGACGTCGCCGAGCACGTCACGGCGCCCGAAGAGGCCGACGAAACCCAGCGCGAAATCGTTCGTGTGCGTGATCGTCCACGGTGAGGTACCGTCGCCGTGGACGACGACCGGCCGACCCTCGCGCATCCGCGCCACATCGTTCCACCCGGCCAGCGTGGGCATGCTGGTGCGGTCGTAGGTGTGCGACGGGCGGACGATCGTCACGGGGAAGCCCTGGTCGCGATACGCGGCGGTGAGGGCGTCCTCGCAGGCGATCTTGTCGCGCGCATATCCGGAGAACGGATTGCGGAGCGGCGTCGATTCCGTGATCGGGAAGCGCAACGGCGGCTTCTGATACGCCGACGCGGAGCTGATGAACACGTACTGCCCGGTTCGGCCGGCGAAACGCGCGATGTCGGCCTGCACGTGGGCGGGGGTGAAAGCGGTGAACTGGGCCACGACGTCGAACTCGCGGTCCCCGAGCGCTGCCCGCACCGCGTCCGCGTCACGGATGTCGCCCTGCAGGAGCTCGGACTCTTCCGGCAGCGCCCTCTCCTCGGAGCGACCGCGATTGAGAACAGTGACTCGATGTCCGAGCTCGACCGCCCGTCGCACCGAAGCCGCGCTGATCACACCGCTGCCGCCGATGAAGAGGATGTCCTGTGTGCCCATGTCCCGATCCTGTCACGCCGGCGTCGCCGGGTCGGCGTCGTTTCGACGAGGTCGGGACGTCGTGAGTGATCGGGATGGACGCGCATGGGTTCCGTGAGACTCCTTCATCGCCAGGATCACCCAGGCGTAGGACGGAGTCATGACCCTCACGGAGATCCTTCCCACCCTTCGACAGAGCATTCCCACTCCCCTCGACGGATGGAGGTGGCCGGTGCACACGCACCCGACGACCACCGATGTCGTGGTGGGAGGCATCTCGCTCCTGCGGCTGTTCGAGATCAGCGGATCACCCGCGGTCCTCACGGGCGACCTGCCGCTGCCGACCGCGGGAACCGACGTGACCGTGCTGCTGTTCCGGATCACGCTGCGCGTCGACACCCAGGAGGACAAGCGCATCGCGCTCACGGACTGCTCGTTCGACGGTGTGGATGCCGCGTGGGAGGAGTGCCGCCTCATCGGCCGGGCTTCTCCGGCGCGGACGACGAAGATCGAGCTGATCCCCGGCGAGGAGGGCGGCGTGGCCTGGCCGCACCCCATCGCGCCTCTTCCTGCCGACCTCCGGGAAGGCGATCTCGTCGTCGTCCCCTGCGTCGGTGCTGTCACGCTCCGAAACGTGCGTCCACGCGCCGCCGCCGCGCTCTCCGCGGAGGCGTCACGATGACCGTCCTGCACACCGTGCTGCACTCGACCGCATTCGTATGGAACGACCCGCGACGCGATGCACGGCAGCTGTGGCCGAAAGACACCGTGATCGGTGCGCACGACATCGTCGTCGCCGGGCGAGCGCTGTCCGATCTCGCGCGCGAACGACGCACCCCCTGCATACTGATCGCGCCCGTCGCGCCCTCTGCGGCGCACCCCGAAGCGGACCCGCACGTGACGTTGGTGGTGGCACGGATCACCGCCCGCGAAGAGCCTCCGGGGTGGCATCGCGAGGCGTCGGCGACCGTCGACTGCGATCTCCGCGCGATCGTCCCGCTGGTCACCCACGTCGAGCGGCTGCGCACGCCCCGGGCTCGAGACCTGGTGCAGACCGTCCTCCGCACCGACGAAGACGACACACGGCTGCACGCCCGGCTGCCGAAGGCGCTCTCCCCCGGCGACCTGATCGTGTTCGCGTGCACCGGTGCCCTCGCACTGAGCCAGGTCGCACCGCGCACGCGCACCGCCGCCGTCGCGGTCGTCGACGCCGTCGCGGAAGATGTCGAAGAGACAGGAGGCGTGTGCCGCAAGTATCGGGGTGAGCCGTTCGCCGACTAGCGCGTCGGCGCGCTGCTGCGCCCGTGCGCACGACCGCTCAGCTCGGCGTCGAGCGTCTCCTGCGCGACGCGCATCTGGTCGGCATACTCGGTCTGCTGCAGCCGCTGCCACATCACTTCTTCATCGACGTCTTCCACGTGGCTCACGACCCACCAGATGTTGCCGAACGGATCCTTGATGCGCCCACCGCGCTGGCCGAAGGCGTTGTCGCTGAGGGCGGTCACCACGGTCGCCCCTGCAGCCTCGGCTCTGGTGAAGGCCTCGGCGGCATCGGGCACCCACACCCGAAGCAGGCTCGGCATCACGGGCCACTCCGGCCGACGATCGAAGGCGAGGACGACGGTGTCGCCGATGCGTATCTCACCGTGTCCGATCAGACCGTCTTCCGTGGCGACCCGCGCCAGTTCCTCCCCGTCGAAGACCTGGGAGATGAAGTCGAGCAGCGCGCCCGTGTCGTCGGTGACGACCCAGGGGGCGACGCTCGTGTAGCCGTTCGGGGCTGCGCTCGTGGCTGCGGTCATGGCTTTTCCCTCTTCCCGGTCTGCGGAGTGAGACACACAGTAGAAGGGGCCTCGGACAGTCGCCGAGAAGCCGGGGATTCACCGGGCGGAACCGGTCGCGATGACAGCGGCCTGCGCGTAGGCAGCCGTCCACACCCGGTCGAACCGATCACGACCGATCACTCCCTGACGGCAGGCGAGAGCGGCGTCGCCGAGCGCTTGGGCCAGGGTCTCCAGACGGAGCTGCTGGGCGCGCTCGGCCGCGGTGTCTTCGCTGAGCCCGGACCGACATGCCGATACCGTGACCACGCGCCGACGGATGCTGCGCGAGCGCCGCGACAGGATGATGCCGATCGGAAGCAGAGCAGCGACGAGCAGCATCGCAGCGAGCAACGGAGGAAAACCCGCGGCGCACAGCACCACCCACGCGACGACGCCACCGCCGAGCGACAGCGGAGTGAACCAGCGGTGCGCCTCGGCAATGCGCCGCTCCGCGTCCGTGGAGTCGGGCGGATAGACCGCGAGCACGCACGCGACGGTGCCGTAGTGGCTCACGGTCCTCGACAGATGGCCCCAGCATGGAGGGCACGAAGCGCTCGGCAGTGTCTGCGCGGGGACGTGACGGGGAGGACGGGACACGGACATGCCTCCCACGTTGCTCCGAACGCGTGCCTCTGAGCGCCTGACAGACGGAACCCATACGGCGGCCGGCGTTTTCCATGCGGAATGGCGACGCCTCCGCGGTCGGCATATCGTCCTCATATCGAGAACGGCATACGGCCGCGCAACGGTGCGCGCCCTGGACTGGAGGTATGACAGAGACTTCTGCCCCAGCTGCCCTTCCCCGCTATCGCCGTACGGCGAAGCCGCCCCACGGCGACCGCCCCCTCCCGGAGCAGGCAGGGGCCGGGCGGGCCGAGCACGAGGCACCCGAGACGACCGCGATGGCATCGCCTGGCCGCATTGCCTCGCTCGACGTGATCCGCGGCGTCGCCATCATCGGCACTCTCGCCAGCAACGTCTGGCTGTTCCAGGCGTTCTTCGGCGAACGGGTGGTCGACATCTGGTGGCAGGACCTCGTCTCCGCACTTTCGGAAGGGAAGTTCCTGGGCCTGTTGACCATCATGTTCGGCATCGGACTCGAGATCCAGCGCCAGGCAGCGCTCCGGCGCGGCAGCCGGTGGCCCGGCACCTATCTCGTTCGTGCCGGCCTGCTCTTCGTCGACGGAATGCTCAACTACATCTTCGTGGTGCAGTTCGACGTACTCCGCGCCTACGCCGTCCTCGGCTTCGTCGTGGCATTCGTCCTGCTGCTCCCGGAGAAACGCCAGTGGGTGTTCATCGGCGTGGCGCTCGTGACGCACGTCACGCTCATCCTTCTCCCCCTCTTCACCGGCAGCGTCATGATGTTCCCGGGCCTCGTGATCCCCGGGGAGTCCCCGACGGTCGGCGGCAGGCCGACATATTGGGAAGAGGTGCAGATGAACACCCTGACCGTGTTCTCCGACCTGACGGTCGGCACCGACACCGGCTCGATCCTCACCCTCGGTCTCGTCGTCTTCACCCTCGGCGCCATGCTCTACCGCCACGGACTGTTCGAGGCCCGCGGCGCGCGACTGCGCAGATGGGTCATGATCGTCGGCTTCGGTGCGGGCATTCCCGGCGAGGTCGTGTTCTTCCTCATGCAAGAGACGTTCGGACTCAACAGGTTCCTCTCCGCGCCGCTGGTCGCATTCGGCATCCTCGCTCTCATGGCCTCCTACTATCGAGGACACCGCATCGGATTCGTCGGACGCGGACTCTCCCTTGTCGGCCAGATGGCCCTGAGCTGCTACGTGCTCCAGAACATCCTCGGTCGGGTGGCGCAGTCGATCATCGGTCACTCGCCGCTTGCGGAGACGCTCGACCCGCTGGTCGGAACCCTGGCGATGTTCTTCGTGATCGCCGCTCTGGTGATCCTGTTCGCGAACCTCTGGATGCGCCGCTTCCGCAAGGGACCGCTCGAGTACGTCTGGGACGTCAGCTTCCGGTTCCTCACCCGGAGCCGCGTGAAGGCGCCGGCCGTCGCCTGAGATCGAGAACTTTCCGTGATCAAACCGTTGCATTCGTTATCTCGCCGTTATACAGTGATCACACGGTGAATGTTTGCTGTGGCATCCACCGCATGTGATTGCAGGACACTCTTGGTGCAAGGGACAAGGGCCGGTCGGGAGCCTCTCCGACCGGCCCTTTACTGTTCGCACTATTCTGTGAGGATGACCGATCGCAAGCTCGCCCTGGAGGCCTGGGAGAGCCTGTTCCGCGCGCAGCACGAGCTGTTCACCGAGATGATGAGCGACTTCGAGCACAGCGATATCGCGCAGGCAGAGTACGACGTGCTGCTCACCGTCACCCGTTCCCCCGACATGACAGCGCGACTGCGCGACATCACCTCGAACATGCTGATCAGCCAGCCCAGCGTCTCGCGCCTGGTCGACCGCATGGTCACGCGAGGACTCGTGGCGAAGTGCGCCGACCCCGACGACGGTCGCGGTGCGCTGATCCGGGCGACGGACGAGGGGGCGCGGGCCTTCCGCTCGCTCGCCACCGTGCACGGGCGCTCGATCGCCGACCGCATGTCCCGTCTCGACGACGACGAGTTGCGCGCCCTGCGCGACCTCGCGGAGAAGCTCCGCGCCCGCTGACGCCCTCGGCCTCGGCCCCTCCCCTGCCCGCACCCCCTGACCAGCCCCTGCCCGCACCCCCGCAGGAGGAGATCTCCTCGTCGGGCGGACGCATGGCCGAAGACCTTCCTCCCGACGTCGAGTTTTCCGCCCATCACGATGCCCCCGGAACGGCCTCTCTGCATTTCTGGCAGGGTGGGGGGCGAAGGCGCGCACCACGGCGCGCTCGGGACCGCCCCCTCGGGGGGACAGGGAGGTCATTCATGGAGATCGCCGGAATCGTCGGCATCCTCGTCATCGTCGGAATCGCGGTCGTCGTCGCCGTCGTTCTGCTGCTCATCCTGCTGCTGTTCGCACGCAGCTGGATCAAGGTCGCTCGAGCCGACGAAGCACTCGTCATCTCGGGCCGCAAGCAGAAGATCCAGCGGGCGGTCATCGCCGCCGACGGCACGACCAGCTCCGAGCTGGCGGAGTCGCCCGTCACGGTCATCGTGAACGGCAAGTCGCTCGTCAACCCGATCACGCAACGCCACGAGATCATCTCCCTGCGTTCGCGCCAGGTCTCCCTCAACGCCGAGGCCCAGTCACTCGACAGCGTCACACTGAACGTCGACGGCGTCGCGATCGTGAAGATCGGCTCCGACCCGCTGTACGTCCGCCGCGCGGCCGAGCGTTTCGCATCGCAGGACAAGGCCATCGAGCAGTTCACCACCGAACAGCTCGAGGGTGCGCTCCGCGGCATCGTCGCGACGCTCTCGGTCGTCGAACTGATGCGCGAGCGCAAGAAGTTCTCCGACCAGATCGCCGCCGACGTCTCGCAGGAGCTCGCCGAACAGGGCCTGATCCTCGACTCGTTCCAGATCAAGGGCATCACCGACAAGGTCGGCTACATCCAGTCGCTCGGCGCCCCCGAGATCCAGGCGAAACGTCAGGCCGCCGAGATCTCCCAGACCAACGCCGACCGTGCGATCAATCAGAAGAACATCGCCAACAAGGAAGCCAACCTGATCGAGCAGACCGCGCTCGACACCAACACGGCCAACTCCGACTCCGGGATCGGCCGCGCCCGTGCCGAAGCCGAGCAGGCCGAGGCGCTGGCTCGTGCTCAGGCTGAGCAGGCCGTTCTGCAGCAGCAGGCCGAGAACAAGCAGGCCCAGCTCGACGCCGACGTCAAGCGCGTCGCCGATGCGCAGCGGTATGAGGCCGAGACCCGCGCACAGGCCGAGCTCTACACGCGCGAGCGCGCCGCCGAGGCTGCGGCGATCGAGCAGGTCAAGCAGGCCGAGGCCCGAACCCGCATCGCCGAGCAGCAGGCGCAGGCCGACAAGGCTCGTGCCGACGGTGAGGCCGCGGCCGCGATCGCCAAGGCCA
>NZ_DFQP01000032.1:0-14547 GCF_002377845.1 Microbacterium sp. UBA3486 | reverse complement strand
GTGGCGGACGCCGCGCACACGGTGTCGGGGCTGCATCCGCTGATCGCCAGTGCCGATCGCGTGGGTGCAGGGCTGCACCGCCCCCCGGTCGTGGCGCCGGTCGATCGTCCGCTCCCGCTGCCGCCGGGGCCGCTCGGTGTGCGCTTCGAGAGGGTCGCGTTCTCCTACGACGACCACACGGAGGTTCTGCGCGGCTGGTCGATCGACGTCGACCCCGGTGAGCACATCGCCCTCGCGGGGCCGTCCGGCGCCGGCAAGAGCACCGTGATCGCGCTCGCCGCGCGGCTGTGGGACCCTGCAGAGGGCACCATCGCTCTCGTCGATGCGGCGGGGGTCGCGTACCCGCTGGGTCGCATCCGCGATGAAGATCTTCGCCGGACCGTCGCCGTGGTGGAGCAGGATGCGCGCCTCTTCCACGGCACCGTGCGCGACAACCTCGTGCGGGGTGCCGGCGCCCGCACCGACGAGCAGCTGCGCGAGGCGCTCACACGGGTCGGCGCCGACGGCTGGATCACCCTCGACGACGAGCTCGGCGAGCACGGGGTGAGGCTCTCCGGTGGTCAACGCGCGCGGCTGGCCCTGGCGCGGGCGCTGTGCCGCGAGCCGCGGGTGCTCATCGTCGACGAGATCACAGCGAGCCTGGATACCGAGTCGGAGCGCATCATCTCCGACGTGCTCGAAGGGTTCGACGGCACGGTCATCGCCGCCTCGCACCGGCGCGAGACTCTGGGGCGGTTCGGACGGGTGGTCGGCGTGGAGCGCGGAGGCCAGGCGAACGACGGCGGCGGCTACAGCCGGTCGACCCCGGTGACCGTCACGACGGCCTGACCGGCTTCGTCCGAGGCTGCGAGGTCGATAGTCGCGGTGATGCCCCAGTCGTGGTCGCCGGCGGGATCGTCGAGGATCTGCCGTGCGGTCCAGGCTGCGGGCCCCTCGGTGAGGATCAGCAGCTTCGAGCTGCGGGCATCAGCGCCGGTGAGGATCTCGTCGTGGTCGGCGAAGTACCCGTCCAGCGCGTCCGACCAGGCGTCGGCGCCGAAACCGGGATCGAGCTCGGCCAGCGCGTTCACGTCTTCCCTGGCCGCCAGCTGCACCCGGCGGAAGAGTTCGTTGCGCACCAGGATGCGGAAGGCGCGGATGTTGCTCGTGAGGCGCTTGGGTGCGGGCGGGACGATCGGCTCATCGGGCGCGTGTGGATCGAAGCGTCCGTTGTCGACGCCGGCGATCAGCTCCTCCCACTCGTCGAGCAGGCTGGAGTCGACCTGGCGGACGAGCTCGCCGAGCCACTCGATGAGATCGCGCAGATCCTCGTCCTTGAGCTCTTCCGGGATGGTCTGCGAAGCCGCGCGGTACGCGTCGGAGAGGTAGCGCAGCACCACACCTTCGGAGCGCGCGATCTTGTAGTACGCGACATATTCCCCGAACGACATGGCCCGTTCGTACATGTCACGCACCACCGACTTGGGGTGCAGCTCGAAGTCGCGGATCCACGGCTGGGCCGCGCTGAAGGTCTCGAAGGCCGCGGTCAGCAGCTCGTCCAGCGGCTTCGGGTAGGTGATCTGCTCGAGCAGCTCCATCCGCTCGTCGTACTCGATGCCCTCGGACTTCATCGCGGCGACCGCCTCGCCCCGGGCCAGGAACTCCTGCTGACTGAGCACGGCGCGGGGATCGTCGAGGGTCGACTCCACGATCGAGATCATGTCGAGTGCGTAGGAGCCGGTCCCCGTGCCGGCGGCGGGATCGGGGTCGAGCAGCTCGAAGGCGGCGAGGGCGAACGGCGACAGCGGCTGGTTGAGCGCGAAGTTCGGCTGCAGGTCGACCGTGAGGCGGATCTCTCCTTCGGGGGTCTTCTCGACGATGCCCGATTCGCGGAGCGTGCGGTAGATGCCGATGGCCCGTAGCGCGAGCTCCCGCTGGCGCCTCCACGGCTCGTGGTTGTCGTATACCAGTGCGCGCATATTGCCGAACACGTCGCCGCCGCGGGCGATCACGTTGAGCATCATCGCGCTCGTGATCTGCATGTGCGAGGTCAGCGTCTCCGGCACGGCGTCGATGAGCTTGCGGAACGACGGCTCGCCCCACGACACGAAACCGTCCGGTGCCTTCTTCCGGACGATCTTGCGCTTCTTCTTCGGGTCGTCGCCGGCCTTCTTCACCGCAGCGACGTTCTCGCTCTCGTGCTCGGGCGCCTGCGCGACGACCGTGCCGGCGGTGTCGTAGCCCGCGCGGCCCGCGCGGCCCGCGATCTGGTGGAACTCGCGGGCGTTCAGCTGCCGCATCCGGGTGCCGTCGAACTTCGTGAGCGCCGTGAGCAGCACCGTGCGGATCGGCACGTTGATGCCCACGCCGAGGGTGTCAGTGCCGCAGATCACGCGCAGCAGTCCGCGCTGGGCGAGTTGCTCGACCAGACGCCGGTACTTCGGCAGCATGCCCGCGTGGTGCACGCCGATCCCTGCGCGCAGGAACCGTGAGAGCGTCTTGCCGAACGCGGTCGTGAAGCGGAACTCGGCGATCAGGGCGGCGATCTCGTCGCGCTGCTCGCGCGTGGCGACCTTGGTGCTGGAGAGCGCCTGCGCGCGCTCCATCGCTGCGGCCTGCGAGAAGTGCACGACGTAGATCGGCGCCTGTCCCGTGTTCAGCAGATCGTCGATGGTCTCGTGGATCGGCGTCGTCTCGTAGAAGAAGTGCAAGGGGACCGGACGCTCGACACCGGTGACCGTGGCCGTCTCGCGGCCGGTGCGACGGGTGAGGTCGGCGGCGAGCTCGGTCACATCGCCGAGTGTCGCCGACATGAGGATGAACTGCGCCTGAGGCAGCTCGAGCAGCGGCACCTGCCACGCCCACCCGCGGTCGGGGTCGGCGTAGAAGTGGAACTCGTCCATCACGACCTGGCCGACGTCGGCATCGGTTCCCTGGCGCAGCGAGAGGTTCGCGAGGATCTCGGCCGTGCAGCAGATGATCGGAGCATCGGCGTTCACGGAGGAATCGCCCGTGACCATGCCGACGTTCTCGGCGCCGAACACATCGACCAGGGCGAAGAACTTCTCGCTCACGAGCGCCTTGATCGGTGCCGTGTAGTAACTGCGCCGTCCGGCGACCAGGGCACTGAAGTGGGCACCGATCGCGACGAGCGACTTCCCGGTGCCGGTGGGGGTGGAGAGGATCAGGTTGTTGCCGGAGACGATCTCGATGACCGCCTCGTCCTGCGCGGGGTACAGGCTGATGCCCGTCGATTCCGCCCATTCGACGAACGCGAGGTAGACGGCATCCGGATCCGCGGCGTCCGGGATGAGGGCGGGGTCGAGCCGCGGAGAGGAAGTCATGGTGATTCGATCATCCCTCATGCGCGGGGGCACCTGCTCTGCGGGACCGACATCCCGCCGCGCCGGGCGACGTCTGGGCGGCACCGCCGGCGGTTGACATCATCGAACGACGACCGGATGCGGTGACTCCACCGCGAGGGGGGACGACGATGCCCGACCAGATCTTCACTTTCGCCGCGCTGGGTGTGTACTTCGCGGCGATGCTGCTCATCGGATGGATAGCCTTCCGGCGCACCGGCGATCACGAGGACTACATGCTCGGCGGACGGAATCTGCCGCCGTGGGTGGCCGCCCTCAGCGCCGGGGCCTCCGACATGTCCGGCTGGCTCGTGATGGGGCTGCCCGGTGCGATCTACGTCTCCGGTCTCATCGAGGCGTGGATCGCGATCGGCCTCACCATCGGCGCCTACCTGAACTGGCTGCTCGTGGCTCCTCGGCTGCGCGCCTACACGCAGGTGTCGCGCAACTCCATCACGGTGCCGAGCTTCTTCGAGAATCGACTCCGCGATACGACGCGACTGCTGCGGGTCGTCTCCGGTGTCGTCATCCTCGTCTTCTTCACCCTCTACATCTCCTCCGGCATGGTCGCCGGTGGGGTCTTCTTCGAGAGCTCGTTCGACGGCGACTACCTCACCGGCATGCTGCTTGTCACGGGCGTCACCCTCGCGTACACGCTCTTCGGTGGGTTCCTCGGTGCGTCACTGACCGATGTCGTGCAGGGACTGATGATGGTGATCGCGCTGGTCGTGATCCCGGTGGCGGCGATCGTCGCGATCGGGGGACTCGCCGAGACGGGCGAGCTGATCAACGAGGTGGCGCCGGACCACCTCTCCATGCTCTCCGGAACGGCGCTCACGGGCGGCACCATCCTCGCCATCGTCTCGTCGCTCGCCTGGGGCCTCGGATACTTCGGACAGCCGCACATCATCGTGAGGTTCATGGCTCTGCGCTCGCCCCAAGAGGCGAAGAGCGCTCGACGCATCGGCATCTCCTGGATGATCGTCTCGCTCGGCGGCGCCGTGCTGTCGGGCCTGGTCGGCATCGCCTACATCGCCAAGACGGGCGTCGACCTCGCCAACCCCGAGACCGTGGTGCTGCTCATGTCGCAGACGCTGCTGCATCCGTTCGTCGCCGGCCTCGTCCTGGCGGCCGTGCTCGCCGCGATCATGAGCACGATCTCCAGCCAGCTGATCGTGTGCTCCTCGGCCCTCGTGGAAGACCTGTACGGCGTGTTCCGGCGCACGCCGCCCTCGCAGAAGACGCTCATGCTGATGGGGCGGCTCGGTGTGCTCGGCGTCGCGATCGTCGCCGCGGTGCTGGCGATCACCCCGAACGACACGATCCTCGGACTCGTCTCCTTCGCCTGGGCCGGATTCGGCGCCGCATTCGGCCCGGTCATCCTGCTCAGTCTCTACTGGCGCAAGCTCACCAACTGGGGTGCCCTGGCGGGGATGTTCGTCGGCGCCGCGACCGTGTTCATCTGGAAGGCTCTCGACACCGGGCTCTACGAACTGCTTCCCGCCTTCGTTCTCGCTCTGATCGCGGCCGTCGTGGTGAGTCTCGTCACGTACCAGCACGACGACGAGATCCAGCAGGAGTTCACCGACACCGGCGCCATGCTGGCTCTGCCCCGTCCGCACGCGGTCGGCGACACGCCGTAGCGGCCGAGCGCCCGGGGACGCTCAGACCGCGGTGGCGGCGCGCAGAGCGATGCGGATCATGTCGCCGAAGGTCTGCTCGCGCTCCTGCGCCGAGGTCTCCTCGCCCGTGACGATGTGGTCGCTGACCGTGCAGATCGCGAGGGCGCGTCGACCGTAGTAGGCCGCGAGAGTGTAGAGACCGGCGGCCTCCATCTCGACGCCGAGGATGCCGTGCTGCACGAACGGCTCCATGAGCTCGGGGCGCGTGCTGTAGAACTGGTCGCTCGAGAACAGCTGTCCCACGTGCACGGTCGAATCCAGAGGTTCGGCCTCGCTCGCCTCGACCGCGGCGCGCAGCAGCGAGAAGTCGGCCACGGGTGCGTAGTCGAGTCCGTGGAAACGGCTCCGGTTGATGCCGGAGTCGGTGCTGGCGGCGTTGGCGATGATGATGTCGCGGATCTTGACGCGCTCGGTCAGGGCTCCGCACGAGCCGACCCGCACGATCGTCTGCACGTCGTACGCGTCGAACAGTTCGTTCGCGTAGATCGCCATCGACGGCTGCCCCATGCCCGAGCCCTGCACCGAGACGCGATGCCCCTCCCAGGTGCCGGTGAAGCCGAGCATGCCGCGCGTCTCGGAGTACAGCTCGGCATCGTCGAGGAAGATCTCGGCGATCCACTTCGCCCGCAGCGGGTCGCCGGGGAACAGGACGATGGGGGCGATCTGACCGGGCTCTGCGGCGATGTGGGTGCTCATGGCCTCAGCGTAGCCAGCCTCATCCCGCCGCGCCCGCGCACCCGTGTCCCCGGGGGCGATACCGCCCCGATCACCCCTCGCGTCGCCGCACGATCTCGCCGATCCAGAGCGGGGCGAAGGGCGAGGTGCAGCCGGGTGCGGTGGGGTAGTCGGCGAGCACCTGCAGGCGTTCGCCGATCGCCAGCGCCCTGGCGCGGTACTCGGGGTGGAAGATGCCGATGTTCGCGAGGGTCTCGTTCATGGACCACTGCAGGCGCGACGGCGCATCCTTCATGTCCCGCTCGATCAGGTCGAGCAGGTGCGCAAGGTCCAGGCCGTCGGCGTCCTTCATGACGCGCACGGTCGTGAGCGACCAGGCTGCAGCAGCCACCGTGGGGTCGGCGTCGTCGAACCACCGCAGCCGCAGCTCTTCGGCGAGCGGGGTCTTCTTGGCGACGTAGTTGACGAACCAGTCGTTGACCTTGGGTGGGCGGGTCTCGCGCAGCATGGCGTCGAGCTCGTCGGCGGTGAAGTCGCGCGGGCGGCAGATCAGCAGGGCCAGCAGCCGTGCGGGCGTCTCGCCGGTCGCCCACAGCTCCTGCGCGAGGGGCTGGTCGGTCTTGATCTTCTTGGCCAGTGCTCGCATCCGGCTGAGGTTGATGCCGTGGTCATCGCCCCGCTTCTCGTTGGCGGCGCGCATCTTCGGGTCTTCCAGTGCGGCGAGTTCGCCGAGGGCTTCGGCGACGGTCATGTCGGACATGCCTCCAGAGTAGGCGGGCTCAGTCCTCGTCGAGCAGCTCGCCCCTGATGCGGCGCAGGTCTTCCATGAGGGAACCGATCAGGATCCAGTGCTGTGACGACGGCGGCCGGATCACGAGGGGAGCGGTGAGCGCGGGGATCGCCGAGGTCATGGTGTCCGGCTCCGGCGAGGCATCGGCGACCTGCACGGCGAGCCGTACGTCGTGCCCTGCCCGTCGCAGCTGCTCGGCGATCGCGGCGACGGCGGGCTCCTCGCCGATCCGGTCGTCGTAGTGGTCGAAGTAGGCCCGGGTCATGCCGATCGTCTGCGTGACGATCGGGGAGAGCCGGTCGAGCAGCGCCCGCATCTCACGCAGATCGGCACGATGGGTCGAGCGCCGCGGGTTCAGAGTGAGCGATTCCTCTCCGGCGGCGATCGAGGCCTCGGCGGCCTCCTTCATCGGCCGCAGCAGCCGTACCTCCAACATCAGCTCCTGCAGCCGTGCGGGCGTCTGGGGTTCGGGCAGTGCGTCGGCCAGGCGATCCAGGCTCGCGGCGAGCTCGAGGCCGAGGAGCCCCACGTCCCGACGGGCCGGCGCGACGAGCACCGGAGGCACGATCAGGGCGTTCACGACGATGCCGATCACGACGCCGATCAGCGTCTCCACGATGCGGGCGAACGCATACTCGGGACTCGACGAGCCCAGAGCCAGCACCAGCATCGCCGAGATCGCGACCTGATTGCCGGTGCCGGGCGAGGCGCGGAAGATCCACGCCACCAGCATCGCGACGACGATCGCGAGCAGCACGATCCAGCTCGGCGAACCGAGCAGCAGGCCGAGTGCGACGGCGATCACGACACCGGCGATCACGCCGATGCTGCGCTCGAGTGCCTTCGACAGCGACTGGTTCACGCTGGGCTGCACCACCAGCAGCGCGGCGATGGCGGCGAAGACGGGCAGCTGTGCGGGGAACACCCATCCGGCGATCAGCCACGCCGCGATGGTCGCTGCGGCCGACTTCACGACCTGCAGCAGCGGGGAGCGCTGGGAGGCGCGGATCGCGGCGGGGATGCGCATGACCTCAACGCTAGTCGTGCCGATGCGGTGGACCCAGGTCCGGATGATCAGCGCCTGCAGCCCCGGGTGTCAACCCCGTCGCCGATCCTCGCCGATCCGGGCTGAATAGGACGACACGATCGACGAACAGTGAGGAGCATCACATGGTGCAGATCATCGAGACCATCGACGTCGAGGTTCCCGTCCGCACGGCCTACGACCAGTGGACGCAGTTCGAGAGCTTCCCGGAGTTCCTCGACGAGGTCGAGTCGATCACCCAGATCGATGACACCCATACCCATTGGAAGGTGAACGTCGGGGGAGCGACGCGCGAGTTCGACGCCGAGATCACCGAGCAGCACCCGGATGAGCGCGTGGCGTGGAAGAGCACCGGCGGCGACACCGAGCACGCCGGAGTCGTGACGTTCCACAAGCTCGACGACAAGACCACGCGCGTCACGGTGCAGCTCGACTGGGCGCCGGAAGGACTGCTCGAGAAGCTCGGAGCGCTGGTCGGGGCGGGTTCGCACGCCGTCAAGAAGGATCTTCAGAACTTCAAGGAGTTCATCGAGGGGCGAGGGGTCGAGACCGGATCCTGGCGCGGCGACGTCGAGGCCTGACCTCGGCACAGCCTCGAGGCCCGGCCGCAGCTTCCCGCTGCGGCCGGGCCTCTTCGTGTTCGGGGAGCACCGCTTCCTCGGCGGCTCTTGCGTCGCGGGGAGATGCGGGGTTACGCTCTGCCTAACTAACAGTCGTTAGGTAACAAGTCTGAGGCGGAAGATGACCAGAGCAACGATCCTCGCGGAGGCCCGCACGATCTTCGCGCGCCAGGGCTACGCCGAGACGAGCCTGCGCGAGATCGCCGAAGCCGTCGGGATCAAGACGCCCTCTCTCTACGCGCACTTCTCGAGCAAGGAGGCGCTCTACGCCGAGGTGTATGCCGCGGTGTCGATCGATCACACCGCGTTCTTCGACGAGCTCGTGCGGAGCAGCTCCGATATGGAGCCGCTCGCGCGTCTGCAGCACCTCCTCGGCGGCATCGAGGCCTACTACCGCGACCGGCCCGACCTCGCGGAGTTCAGCCTGCGGGCCGCGGTCACCGAATACGGTCCCGGTGGCGAGCAGCTGCGCCAGATCTTCCTCGACTCGGAGTCGACCCTCGCCGCCGCGGTGCGCCAGACATATGACGACGGGGTCGCGACGGGGACGTTCGTCGCCGGTGACGCAGACGGTTTCACGGCACTGGTCTTCGTCGTCATGGACGGCCTCTTCCTCCAGCTCACCCACTACACGCCCGAGGTCTACCGCGAACGGTTCGACCAGGCCTGGCGGCACCTCTCCACGATCCTCTCCCGATGAACACCACGCTCTCCCGATGAACCACCGCCGCATCGACGCGGCACACGTCTGATCCGCCGGTACCGAGCCACGAGCTCCGACCCGGCATCGCACGACACGGCCGCAACGACAGGCCGCCCCGACCCGCCCTGCGAGTCGTCCGCACCACGGGAACCCGAATCCCCGCCGACGGACTCGCAGGGCCACTTCTCAAGGACAAGATGATGACCACCACCGACTACGAGCACGGCGTCGTGCCCCAGGACCAGCGCAAGAGCTGGCTGTCGATCGCCACCGTGTGGATCGCGATCGGCATCGACCTCTCCGGGGCGTTCCTCGGTGTCTCGCTCGCCTCCGGCATGGCCTTCTGGCCGGCGATCGGAGCGACGATGCTCGGTTCGCTGCTGCTCGGACTGCTCGCGATGGCCTGCGCCTACGTCGGCGCCGCCACCGGGCTCTCCACCGCGATGATCTCCCGCGCGGTGTTCGGGCGCATCGGCGGGGCGATCCTCGCCCTCGCGATCGCGATCAGCCTGGTCGGCTGGTACGCCGTGCAGGCGGGCTTCTTCGGAGCGAACGCGCAGATCGCGTTCGCCGAGTTCACCGGCATCGATGTACCCGTGCAGGTGTTCACCGCGATCGGCGGCGTGCTCATGGCGATCACCGCGTTCTGGGGCTACCGCTCGATCAACCGCCTCAGCACCCTCGCCGTGCCGCTGCTCCTCCTCCTGCTGATCGTCGGCGTGGTCGTGGCGTTCACGGTGAACGGGGCGGCAGGGCTCGAGGCCCCGGTCGAGGCGACGTTCACGTTCGGCGGTGCGGTGTCGCTCGTGATGGGCATCTTCATCCTCGGTGTCGTGCTGGCCCCCGACATGGCGCGGTGGGCGAAGACGCCGAAGCAGGCCATGATCGCCGGGTTCGTCGGCTTCTTCTTCGGCAACTCGATCATCCTGGTCGTCGCGATCCTTCTCGCCCGCATCATGGACGGCACCGAGTTGATGGCGATCTTCTTCGCCCTCGGTCTCGGCGGCGTCGCCGTGGTCGTGCTGATCCTGGCGCAGTGGACCACGAACACGACCAACCTCTACTCGGCCGGCCTCTCGTTCGCGTCGATCAGCGAGCGCCTGAGCCGCCGCACCGTGACCATCGTGCTCGGCGCCATCGGCATCGTCGTCGGAGTGATCGGCGCGGCCGACTACTTCGTGCAGTTCATCCTCGTGATCGGCACGATCATCGCCCCCTACGGCGGCGTGTACCTGGCGTCGTTCTTCACCGGCCGAAAGACCGCGCGCTGGGCGCACGGCGCCACCGTGCCGCTGGTCGACGGGTGGTCGATCACGGCCTGGGTGGTCGGCATCGTCGTGGCCGTCGCGACGACGAACCCGGCGGACGGTCCCGGCTTCGGCTGGTTCACGATCACCTCGATCTCCGCTCTCGACGGTCTCCTCGTCGGCTTCGTCGCCTACCTCCTGCTGCTTCCGCTCCGCCGCCGCGTGGCACCGGACCCGGCCGCCCCTGTCACGGACGAGGTGAGCGCATGACCACCGCTCCTTTCCTCACAGAAGCCGACATCGACGAGATCGCCCTGGGCGCCGCGGTGCTCGGTACCGGCGGCGGAGGAGACCCGCACGTCGGCTCGCTCATCGCCAAGCGCCTCATCCGCCTGCACGGACCGGTGCCGCTGGTGGCTGTCGACGACCTGACCGACGACGACTTCGTGATCCCGATCGGCGGGATCGGGGCGCCTTCCGTGAGCGTGGAGCGCATCCAGGCCGAATCCGAGCTGCTCGCGGCCCTGCAGGCGATCGAACGCGCGGTGGGTCGCAAGGCCACGGCCGTGATGCCGATCGAGGTCGGTGGAGGCAATTCCATGATCCCGATCGCGGCCGCCGCGCTCGCCGGACTCCCGGTGGTCGACGGTGACGCGATGGGACGCGCCTTCCCGGAGGCGCAGATGGTCACATTCCATCTCGCCGGCTATGGGCCCGGTACGACCGTGCTCGTCGATCACCACGGCAACGAGGTGGTCAGCCGCCCGGTCGACGGCGGCTGGTCGGAGCGCATCGCGCGGGCCGTCACCGTCGAGATGGGCGGAGGGGCGACCATGATCGACTACGCCTACGGCGGCGACGTCGTGCGCGAGTGCGCGATCCCGGGCACTCTGGGGCTCGCCCAGCGCATCGGACGCATCCTCCGGGGGCGCGATGGCGGCGGGCGCGCACTGCGCGACGACGAGCGCATCGACGCTCTGTGCGCCGACCTCGCCGCGGTGCGGCTGTTCGACGGCAAGGTGGCCGACCTGCAGCGCTCCGTCGACGGCGGCTTCACGCGGGGAGCAGCCGAACTCGTCGGCGTCGGAGAAGACCGGGGGAGTGCGTTCCGTCTCGACTTCCAGAACGAGATGCTGCTCGGGCGTCGTGACGGCGTGCTGGCGGCGGTGACCCCCGACCTGATCGCGGTGCTCGACCTGGCGACCGGCATGCCCATCACGACGGAGTCCCTCCGCTACGGCGCGCGGGTCGCGGTCATCGCGATCCCCTGCCACGACAAATGGCGCACGCCGATCGGGCTGGAGACCGCAGGGCCCGCCCACTTCGGATACGACGTGGAGTGGGTTCCCGTCGAAGACATCGCGCAGCGCTCCGGTGCGCGCACGACGGACGAGGAGGCCGCGTGATGGCCGGCACCTATCGCATCGGCATCGACGTCGGCGGCACCAACACCGACGCCGTGATCCTCGACGAGCGGCTCGACGTCGTCGCCTCGGTCAAGCGCCCGACCACGGCCGACACGGGCGACGGCGTGGCCGCGGCGATCGACGCCGTGCTCGCGGCCTCCGGCGTCGACGCCGCCCTGATCGGGCACGCGATGCTCGGCACCACTCACTGCACCAACGCGATCGTCGAGCGTCGCGGTCTCGGTCGCGTCGGCATCCTCCGCCTCGGCGCACCGGCCACCACGGCCGTCCCGCCGCTGGAGGGTTGGCCGGACGATCTGCGTGCGGCGGTCGGCGAGCAGGCACACCTGCTGGACGGCGGCTTCGAGGTCGACGGCCGTGTGCTCTCCCCGATCGATGAGGATGCCGTGCGCGAGGCCTGTGCACGGATGCGCGGCGAGGTCGACGCGGTCGCCGTCGTGGGCGTCTTCGCGCCGATCGACGAGAGCCAGGAGGAGCGGGTCGCGGCCATCGTCACGGAAGAGCTGGGTGTCCCCGTGTCGCGGTCGGCGCGCATCGGCTCGCTCGGACTGCTCGAGCGCGAGAACGCGACGGTGCTGAATGCGGCGCTGATGCAGACGCTGCGGCAGATGGCCGCGGGCTTCGTCGCCGCTCTGCGGGAGCGGGGCATCCCGGCCACCCCGTACTTCGGCCAGAACGACGGCACCCTCATGCAGCTCGAGTACGCGCTCGAGTTCCCGGTGCTGACGATCGGCTGCGGTCCGACGAACTCGATCCGCGGCGCCGCGCACCTCTCGGGCGCGACCGACGCCCTGGTGGTCGACATCGGCGGCACCACGACCGACATCGGCGTGCTCGTCGACGGGTTCCCGCGGCAGTCGGCGCACGCGGTCGAGATCGGCGGCATCCGCACGAACTTCCGTATGCCCGACGTGCTGTCGGTCGGCCTCGGCGGCGGCACGATCATCCGGGAGACGCCTGCGGGCGCGACCGTCGGCCCGGACAGCGTGGGCTATCGCCTTCCGCAGGAGGGTCTCGCGTTCGGCGGCAGCACCCTCACGGCCACCGACGTGGCGCTCGCGGTCGGCGGCGCCGAGATCGACGGTCTCGACTCCCCCGCCGTTCCTGAGGCGGTCGGCTCCGCGGCGTGGACCGCGATGCGGGAGATCCTCGAGGACTCGATCGATCGGATGAAGCCGAACGCCGCACCGGTACCGGTGATCCTGGTCGGCGGGGGCGGCATCATCGCCCCGACCGCGCTCGACGGCGTCGCCGAGGTGATCCGCCCCGATCACTTCGGCGCCGCCAACGCGGTGGGGGCGGCCCTCGGCGAGGTCGCCGGCCAGATCGAGAAGATCTACCGCGTCGATCCCACCGACCAGCGGGCATCCCGGGCGGACGCCGCCGCCGAGGCGACCGAGCGTGCCCGGCTCGCCGGTGCCGATCCCACGACGATCGAGGTCGTCGCGGTGGAAGAGCTGCCGGTGGCCTACTCCGACGGCACGGCCGTGCTCATCCGCGCCAGAGCGGTGGGTCGCCTGGCGGCCTGACTCCCTGCTGACGCGATCGCCTCGGGCGGGCGGGGTTCCGTCCGTCCGAGGTGCGTGCTTGCATGGGCGCATGGAGCACGACGCGAAGCTGCGCGGCGAGACGAGGGCGGTGTGGGCGACCGTGATCTGCTTCGTGGCGGGCACAGCTGTCGGCTTCCTCTCCCTGGGCGGTGCCGCCCGCCCGCTCACAGGTGAGGGCTCACTCGCGATGCCGGCCGCGCTCATCGCCGGAGCGATGGCGGCGGGCGCCTTCCTCACGAGCACACTGATGCACCGAGGGGGCGAGACGAGGCCGATGCCGCGCTGGCAGGCGGTGGCCTCCGATCTCTCGGCTGGTGCCCTCACCGTCGCGTTCGGAGCCGTCACGACGATGGGAGTGCTGCTCGCCGCCGAGGTGCTCGCGGTCGGGCTCCAGGGACTGCAGCTCGCGGCGATCGGCGGCGGACTGCTCACCGGTCTGGCGGCGGCGATCGGCGGGCGCTTCGCCTTTGGCGCCGGCGTCGACCTGCGCACGGCAGACCTCGCCGCGCTCCTGTTCGGTTTCCTCGTGATCGGCACCCTGTTCGCCATGATCACGGCCGCTGATCCGCGCTGGTGGGAGCAGAACTTCTCCCAGTTGGGCTCCGGTTCGTGGGCCTTCAACGGCACCCTCCTGGTCGCGGGGCTTCTCATCGCGACCGTCGGCTCGTACATCGGTCGTGACCTGCACCGGCTGCTCGGGGATTCCGCACTCTTCCGCATCGCTGTCGTCGTGGCGTCGTGGGCGGCCACCGGAATCGCACTGGCTGCGGTCGGGCTGCTGCCGCTGCATCGTGTGCCCATCCCGCACGACATCGCCGCGGTCTCCACGCTCGTCCTGTTCGTCGTGGCGGCCGCGACCACGGTCGCCGCTGTTCCCGGGCACCCCCGAGCGCTCCTGATCACCTCGATCGGCGTCGGTCTGCTCCTGGCGGTGGCGGTGGTGCTGTGGGTGCCGTTCGGTCTCTTCTCGGCCACCGCTGTCGAGGCCGTCGTCGTCGGACTCGGACTCCTGTGGATGGCGACGCTCGTTCGGGTTCTCGCGATCCTGGTGCCGGCCCGGTCTCGCCCCTCCGCGCGCCTGTCGCTGATGCGCGCGCGGCGTCCCTAGTGCGGCAGGCACGAAAGATAGGGCAACTGCCCGATGCCCCGGGGGTGCCTCAGAGCGGACTGTAGGGATACAGCGAACCGTCGAGGAGAACCCCATGTACGAGCACCCGTATCTCAGCCAGCAGCTCACCCGGCACGACCAGGAGCAGATGGAGCGCGCCGCCGCGGAGAGGCTGCGTCTGATCGAGCACGCCGACCAGATCGTGCCGCGTCCGGAAGGGGTGGTCCGGCGGATGCTGCGCCGCGCGTTCGGTCGCACGGCGGTCGCCACGTCTCCGACCGCCCCGACGACGGCTCGTGTCGCGGGCGGATGCGAAGCCGCGGCGGCACACGCGCAGTGAGCGGCGTCGCACAGCGCGA
>NZ_DFQP01000026.1:0-38642 GCF_002377845.1 Microbacterium sp. UBA3486 | reverse complement strand
GCATCGGCCGGCCGCTCCCCGCGCGCGAGGAGCGTCGCGAGCGCGGACGACAGCGAACAGCCGGTGCCGTGCGTGTTCCTGGTCGGGATCCGGGTGCCGGCGAACTCCTGGCGCGTCCCGCGATGCGCATCGACCAGCGCATCCGGAGCCGAATCGCCGTCGAGGTGTCCGCCCTTGACCAGGACAGCCACCCCGACCGCGGCGGACAGATGCTCCGCCGCGGAGAGCGCGTCCTCCCAGTCGAGGACGTCGCGGCCGGACAGCACCGCGAGCTCGGCGAGGTTCGGGGTCACCAGAGTCGCCCGCGCGAGGAGATCGTGCAGCGCTCGCTCGGCATCCGGATCCAGCAGCCGATCGCCGGAGGTCGCCACCATCACGGGGTCGAGCACGACGACCGGCGGACGAACGCGGTCGAGCCACGCACCCACCACGCGGATGACGTCGGCGTCGGCGAGCATCCCGATCTTCACGGCGTCGATCACGATGTCATCCGACACCGCATCGAGCTGCGCGCGGAGAAAGTGCGCGGGCGGCACATGCACGGCACGCACTCCCTGCGTGTTCTGCGCCGTCAGCGCAGTGAGGACCGCCATCCCGTATCCCCCGTTCGCGGCGATGGACTTGAGGTCGGCCTGGATGCCCGCGCCCCCGGACGGATCGCTGCCGGCGATGCTGAGCACCCTCGGCACGGCGCCGGCGAGCCAGCGCCGGCGGAACTCCGCTGCCGTGGCCTCGGGATCGTCGGCGGCGCACAGCACCGAGACGACGGCGAGGCCGGCCGCACCGGCGTCGCGGAGGGGTTCCGTGTCATCGATGCCGACGCCGCCGATCGCCACGCACGGCAGAGAGCTGGCAGCCACGAGATCACGGAAGCCGTCGACGCCGAGAGGAGCGGGGTGATCGGGTTTGGTGGCGGTCGGGCGGATCACACCGACACCCAGATAGTCGACGGTGCCGGCGGGCAGAGCATCGACCGCGTCGAGATGCGCACGAGTGTTCGCGGTGAGGCCGACCAGCGCGTCGGGTCCGAGCGCCTCACGCGCACGCAGCACGGAGGCATCGCCCTGTCCCAGATGCACGCCGTCGACCCGAGCGCCCCGTTCCCGGGCAGCGACCACGGCGTCCAGCCGGTCGTTCACGACGAGCAGCGCCCGCCCGTCGATCACCCGCGACAACGCGATCAGCTGATCGACCGTCTCGGCGTCGGTCGCGTCCTTATCGCGCAATTGGACGATTCGCACCCCACCGTCGACCGCTCGGCGCACCGTCTCGACGACGCCCCTGTCCCCGCAGAGCGCCGCGTCCGTGACGAGGTAGAGCGAGAGATCGGCGTTCACCGGACGCCGCCTTCGACGCGTGCATCGGCTCTGATGTCGTCGGGGCCCACCGCGGCGAGCGCATCCAGCAGGGCGACGGCGAAGCTGCCCGGCCCCGCGGATGTCGCCGCTGCCCGCTCGGCGGCGATCGTGTAGACGAGGCTCGCGGAAGCCACAGCGGTCAGCGCATCGTGATCCGTCGCCTCGGCCGCACCGAGGAAGGCCGCCATCACCGCGCCGAGCGCGCATCCTCCTCCGGTCACACGGGTCAGCAGCTCGTGGCCGTTGGCGAGGCGCAGCATCCGCACCCCGTCGGTGATGAGATCGATCGGCCCCGACACTGCGACCACCGCGCCCGTGGTCCGCGCGAGCGTTGCGGCGGCATCGGCTGCGGAGTCCGTGGTGTCGGTGGCATCCACCCCACGTCCGCCCGTGCTGAGCCCGGCGAGGGCGAGGATCTCGGAGGCGTTGCCGCGGATAGCGGTCGGTCGGTGCTGCGCGAGCCGGTGGGCGAGGGCGGTGCGCACCGGAAGCGCACCGATAGCTACCGGGTCGAGAACCCAAGGCGTACCGTTCGCCGCGGCTCCGGCGACCGCCTCCAGACTCGCCGCCCGCTGCTCGGGCGTGGGAGTCCCCAGGTTGATCAGCACCCCGGAGGCGACCCCGGCGAACATCCCCGCCTCGTCGACGATGTCGACCATCGCGGGTGCGGCCCCCAGTGCCAGCAGCACGTTGGCGGTGAATCCCGTCACGACCGCATTGGTGATGCAGTGCGTCAACGGCGGAGCCTCGCGCAGCACCTCCAGGAGGGTCGCGGCGGAACCGGCGAGGTCGTGGGTGGATTCAGGACGCAGAAGATCGCTCATCGCGACATCCCTTCGCTAGTACGAACTAGATCAGGTTCGACGGGTCTGTTCTCAGCCGCGGATCGCGGCACCCCGTGTCACTGCTCGCAGTCTAGCGATCGCTCAGCAGAGCCCTCTCCTCTGCCCGTGTGAGGCCGGCATGGCGCTCCCGGTCGACGCCTCGTGACCGTTCGTCGGCGACGACGCGCTCGATCGTGTCCGTGAGCGGACGAAGCCGCCCGCCGCTCGCGTGGAATGCGCGATTCGAGCGGGTCATGAAGCCACTCATGTCGGTCGGCAGCCACAGCGGCAGGGACCGCGGCCCCGCCCAGTACTCGACGTCGTGCGCACGGAGCCATCCCTCGTCCGCGACGAACACGGGGCCGGTGTGACCGGCCGCGAGGCGCACCGCACCCAGCACATCGGCGAGGGGGTGCTCATCGCCTACGCCGTTGACCGCGCCGCTGCGTGTCGCCGTGACGATGTACGCCGCGAGATCGTCGACATCGATGACCTGCGTGCTCCTTCCCTCGAGCGGCGGCAGCAGCAAGGCTTCCGAGCCTGCCCGCGCGAACGCCGCGGCCCAGTACCCGAACCGGTCGCTGGGGTCGCCGTCGCCCACGATGAGCCCAGGGCGCACGATGAAGCCGCGCTCCCCCAGGCGCAGGACAGCATCTTCGGCTGCTGCCTTCTGCGCACCGTAGTCGTACTCATCACCCGGGCTCGCAGCCGGATGTCGCGGCGTCGACTCATCTGCTCCGACCGTCTCGTCATCGGAGTACACCGAGACGGACGATACGTAGGTCCAGCGCCCCGCCCGATCGCCGAGCGCATCGACCGCGGTCTCGACCTGCACCGCCTGGGACGAGACGTCCACGACGTGATCCCAGTCCCGCCGCGAGAGATCGGCATAGACGTCGGCATCCTCACGATCGCCGCGCACGAGCACGGCACCCTCGGGGGCCGGACGGGAACCGCGGCCGAGACACGTGACCGCGGCGCCCTCGTCGACCCACCTCCGGGCGATGCGCCCGGAGAGCCAGCCCGTACCGCCGAGGATCAGAACATCCGTCATGATTCCATGTCATCAGGTGGCGGATCTCTGCGGAACCTCTTCCGCCCACAGCAGATCGGTTCAGAGCAGATCGGTGGGCGTGCTCAGACGATCCAGGCCCGCGAGCACCGGGACGCTCCACGCGGGATCGGGCTGCCAACGTGTCCACGCGGCGTCGAACGGCCAGCCACCGGACTCGAACGAGGCGATGGCCGCGTCCGCGTGCCGCTCGATCTGCGCCGCCTGCTCGGGGCTGAGACGCCCCTGCTGGATCGCGGCGACGAGCTCGTCCTCGTCTTTGAGGTGGATGCCGCCCTCCGGATCGATCTCGACGTCGAGGATGTGGTCGGACGAGTAGGTGTCGTGATCGGTGCGCAGATGTGCGTTCTCGAGGTTCACGTACCAGCCGGCGAAGGACCAGTCCGGGCCTGTGGTGTCGCTCCAGAACAACCAGACCGACCATGGCAGCCCGGCGGGGGCGATGCACAGCACGCCGTTCCCGCGCCAGGGCTCGACGATGCGCGTCCGAGGCTCGAGCCAGCGACGCGAGAGCGGTACTTCACGCACTCGCTGTCCGCCGAGAGCCCCCGGAGCCTCCTGCAGCGTTCCGGGCGCGAGCCATGCGACGAGCCCCCGTTCGTCGTCGCGCACCACCCGCATCGGAGCGATCCTGGAGGGCTCCCCCGGCTGCCATCCCGGCTTCCGATAGTGCCAGTCGATCTGCATGCCCGACTCGAGGAACGGTCCTTCTCCGAGCGGCCGCGCGTCATCCGGGACGGCGGCCGGAGTGCCCTGGGGGAGGATTCTCATCCCGCCACGGTACTCCGGCGCCGACCGGAATCGTCTGACCGACGACACGGTACGTCCCACGGCGCGGTGCGTCGCGCTCCCGTGCTCAGTCGCGCAGTGCGGCTCCGAAGCGCTGTGCGGCGACCTCGACACCGGCGAGCTTGGCCTCGGTGGCCTCGGCCGCCGTGAGCGTGCGATCGTCGGCACGGAAGCGCAGGGCGAACGTCAGGCTCTTCGAGCCGTCCGGCACGCCCTCCCCGCGATAGTCGTCGACGAGACGCACCGATTCCAGCAGCGCACCGGCACCCTCGGCGAGAGCCGCCTGCACATCGGCGGCCGGAACGTCTGCCGGCAGCGTGAGCGAGACGTCCTGCGTGGCAGCGGGGAACGTCGACAGCGAGGCCGCGACGACCCGACCACCGGCGAGCGACAGGATGCGGTCGAGGTCGACCTCGAACACGGTCGCGCGCCCCGGAAGGTCGGCGCCCTCCGCCACAGCGGGATGCAGCTCACCGACGTAGCCGACCTCTTCCCCGGCGACCCGGAGCGATCCGGTGCGTCCGGGGTGCAGGGCCGCACGCTCGGCCTGGACCACGTCGATGTCGACGCCGGCCGCCGCCGCGATGACGCGGACCGCGTCCAGTGCCTCGACGAGACCTGCGGCTTCGGCGGGACGACCGGGCTGACGCGGGGAGACAAGGCCGGTGAGCAGCGCGGAGATGAACCGGTGCTGCGGCGGGATCGACGCGTTCAGGGCGGCGAGCGTCTCATCGGACGGGCGCTCGCCCAGCGGCGGCACCTCGTCCGTGCCGTACTCCACGCCCGGCTCGGGCAGGAAGACCACGCCGGTCTCGAAGATCGCCAGGTCGGTGAGTCCGCGCGAGATGTTGCGGTGCGCGGTCTGCAGCAGACCGGGAATGAGCGAACGACGCAGATACGGCGCCTGCCCGTCGAGTGGATTCGCCAGGCGGATGCTCGGGAGGTGTTCACCCGATGCGGAGCCGTGGAGGTCGTTCTGCGCCTCGGTGGTGAACGGGAACGACGGCGTCTCGACGAGACCGGCAGCAGCCAGGGCATCGGCTACGCGTCGACGACCCTGCTGGTCGGCGGTGAGGCCGCGACCGGACGGGGGCGTCGGCAGCACGGAGGGGATGCGGTCGAGCCCGTGGATGCGGGCGACCTCCTCCGCGAGCGTCCACTTGTCGGTGAGGTCGGGCCGCCAGGTCGGCGGGATCACGGTCCAGCCGGAACCCGCATCCGACGCCGTGACATCGGCACCGATGGTGGTCAGCGCACCGGTGATCTCGTCGTCGGAGTAGTCGACGCCGATGAGCCCCTGCACGAATCCGGCGGGGAGCTCGATCTCGCCGACGAAGACCTCGGCGAACAGCGCGCCACCCTCCTCCGTGAGCGTGCCGCCGGCGAGCTCGACCATGAGGTCGGCAGCGCGGCGGGCGGCCACGAACGGGATCAGCGGGTCGACACCGCGTTCGAAGCGCTTGGACGCCTCACTGGGCAGCTTGTGTCGACGTGCCGAGCGGGCGATGGTCGTGGGGTCGAAGTTCGCCGCCTCGATCAGCACGTTCCGCGTGGTGTCGCTCATCTCGGTCGTGCCACCGCCCATGACGCCGGCAAGGCCGATCGGGCCGGACTCGTCGGTGATGAGGAGGTCTTCCGCGTGCAGAGCGCGCTCGACGCCGTCGAGCGTGGTCATCTTCTCGCCGGGAGCGGCACGGCGCACCGTGATGCCGCCCGTGAGCTTGTCGAGGTCGTAGCCGTGCAGCGGCTGGCCGAGCTCGAGCATCACGTAGTTGGTGATGTCGATCAGCACGCCCAGCGAGCGCATGCCCGCAAGACTCAGCCGGGCGACCATCCACGGCGGCGTCGGACGTGAGGGGTCGACACCGCGGACGACGCGGGTCACGAACTCGCTCGCACCCACGTTCCCGCGCACGGGTGCGACGTCATCGACCACGGTCGTGTGCCCGGACCCGGGCTGGAGCTCGGCGAAGTCGCGCTCGGCCGGGTCGCGGAAGGTCGCACCGGTGGCATGCGCGTACTCACGGGCCACGCCGCGGAGCGAGAAGGCATATCCACGGTCGGGAGTGACGTTGATCTCCACCGCGACGTCATCGAGGCCGAGCAGAGCGATCGCGTCGGTGCCGACGGGCGCGTCGATGCCGAGATCGGACAGCACCACGATGCCGTTGTGCTCATCGCCCAGGCCGAGCTCGCGCGCCGACGCGATCATGCCGTCCGACACGTGACCGTAGGTCTTGCGGGCGGCGATCGGGAACGGACCGGGAAGCACGGCACCGGGCAGCGTCACGACGACCTTGTCACCGGCGACGAAGTTGTGCGCGCCGCAGACGATCCCGCGGATGCCGCCGTTCGCCTCGCCGACGTCGACCTGGCACCAGTTGATGGTCTTGCCGTTCGACTGCGGCTCGGCCTCGAGCGAGACGACCTGTCCGACGACCACGGGACCGGTGATGTCGAAGCGGTGCACATCCTCTTCTTCGAATCCGACGGTCACCAGTGCCGCGAGGACGTCCTCGGGCGTGGCATCCGCTGCCAGATCGACGTACTCACGCAACCACGAAAGCGGGACGCGCATCACACCACCATCCCGTACTGCTCGCTGAATCGGACATCGCCCTCGGCCATGTCGCGCATGTCCTGGACGTCGCTGCGGAACATCAGTCCCCGCTCGATGCCCATACCGAACGCGAAGCCGCTGTACACCTCGGGGTCGATCCCGGCGGCGCGCAGCACGTTCGGGTTGACCATGCCGCAGCCGCCCCATTCGATCCAGCGCGCGCCGCCCTTGAAGGTCGGGTGCCACAGGTCGAGTTCGGCGGAGGGCTCGGTGAAGGGGAAGTAGTTGGTGCGGAAGCGCGTCTTGGCCTCGGGCCCGAAGAGCTGCTTCGCGAAGTGATCGAGTGTGCCCTTGAGGTGCGCCATCGTGATGCCCTTGTCGATCACGAGGCCCTCGAATTGGGTGAACACCGGCAGGTGCGTGGCGTCGAACTCGTCGGTGCGGTACACGCGGCCCGGGCACAGCACGTAGATCGGCACCTCGCGGTCGAGCATCGAACGCACCTGCACCGGGCTCGTGTGCGTGCGCATCACGAGGTGGCGGGAGGTGGGGTCGACGTAGAACGTATCCTGCTCCTGACGGGCGGGGTGGTCGACATCGAAGTTCAGGGCGTCGAAGTTGAACCACTCGTGCTCGAGCTCCGGCCCCTCCGCGATCTCCCATCCCATGCCGACGAAGATGTCGCAGACCTGGTCCTGGAGCAGGGTGAGCGGGTGCCGGGCACCGACGCGGGTGCGCGACGGCACGGCGGTGATGTCGACCCGCTCGGCCTCGAGCCGCGCAGCGACCTCGGCCTCCGCCAGCTCGGCTTCCTTCACCGCCAGCGCCTGCGTCACCCGCCCGCGTCCCTGACCCACGAGCTTGCCGAAAGCGGCCTTATTCTCGGGGGCGACCTGTCGCATCGAGGCATTCAGGACCGCGAGCGGCGATCCGTCGGCGACGTGTGCGGCACGAGCCGCTTTCAGCTCGGCGGTGTCGGTGGCTGCGGCGATCGCCGCGAGGGCGTCGGCGACAGCGGCTTCGACCGCTTCCGGGGTGATTTCAGGAGACTCTGACACGAGAATCGAGTCTACCGGGGGCGCGTGGGTCGCTTTCGCGGATCAGCGCGACGCCTCGGACCCGTCGCCCTGCAGGACGATGAGCGAGGTGTTCGTCTCGCCCCCGTGCTGACGGGGATCCGGTACCGCCGGCCCGGCCTTCGGCGAGCGCTTGGCACGGCGCTGGAGGCGGTAGGCGATGTAGGAGAGCAGGAGACACACGGCCACGTACATCGATCCGCCGACGATCGCCGCGGGGATCAGCGGGGACCCGTAAGGCGCCTGGTTGCCGATCTGGTTGATGACGTAGAGGAGCTCCTGGTACGTGATGATGAACCCGAGCGCGGTGTCCTTGAGCGCCACGACGAGCTGCGCGATGATCACCGGCATCATGGCCCGCACGGCTTGCGGGATCAGGATGAAGTACATCACCCCGGTCTTCCGGAGTCCGATCGCGTAGCCGGCTTCCTTCTGCCCGCGCGGCAGCGATTCGATGCCGGCACGCAGCACCTCGGCGAGCACGGAGCCGTTGTACACGATCAGAGCGATCACGACGGCCCAATACGGCGGCATCTTCACGCCGATCACGGGAAGGCCGTAGTACAGCAGCATCATCAGGATGAGCACGGGCACCGCTCGCAGCACCTCGATGATCCACCGGACGGGCTCACGCACCCAGGCGTGCTCCGACAGGCGGCCGATGCCGAGCAGGAAGCCGAGGGCGATGGACCCGACGCCGGCGACCGCGAAGGCGGCCAGCGTGGCCAGCAGCCCTTCGCCGAAGCGGACCCAGACGGCGGAGAACGTGAAGATGTTCCACTTCTCGGCGGAGAACTGTCCGGTGGCGAACAGCCTCCACACGACCCAGCCGAGCACGGCGAGGACGACGAGGACCGTGGCGGCTCCGATGAGCCGGTTGCGGGCGATGGCACGGGGGCCGGGGACGTCGAAAAGAACGGAACTCATCGCGCGATCCTCCACTTGTTCTCGAGAACGCGCTGCACCCAGGCGAGCAGCAGCACCAGGACCACGAAGACGACCATGACCCAGAGCAGCACGGCCAGAGCGTTCTCCCCCTGTTCGCTCAATGCCGCCCGGATGGTCCCCAGGTTGGCGACGGAGAAGCCCGCAGCCACCGTGGTGTTCTTCATGAGGGCGATGAGGACGCTCATCATGGGCGGGACGACGGAGCGCGTCGCCTGCGGCAGCACGACGTAGCGCATGACCTGTCCGAAGTTCAGGCCGATCGCTCGCGCCGCCTCGGCCTGGCCGACGGGCACGGTGTTGATGCCGGCTCGCAGCGCCTCGGCGACGTACGTCGCGGTGTAGATGCCGAGAGCGGCCACTGCCAGAGGCAGGGGGTTCACCCGCTCCCCCAGCAGGATCGGGAGGCAGAACGCGAAGAAGAACATGACGAGCGTCAGCGGGGTGTTGCGGATCCAGTTGACGTACACGCCGCCGACGGCGCGGGCGATCGGAACCGGAGACACACGCGCGGCTCCGACGATCAGCCCGAGGACCAGCGCGATGATGCCGCCACCCAGGAACAGCACGATGGTTCCCCACAGTGCCTCTCCCCAGAGGTCGAGGTGGTCGGTGATGACTCCCACTGCTGCTCCTGTCGATTCGGGTTCTCGGGTGGTTCGTGCCGATGAGCGGGGCGGTCGACCGGGTCGACCGCCCCGCCGGGATCAACCGATCGGGTCGACCTCGGGCTGGGTCGCCTTGACGCCGGACGCGCCGAGGTTGTTGTCGAAGATCTGCTGCCAGATCTTGCCGCCGTCGGTCAGCTGCGTGTTGAAGTACTCGGCCAGAGCGTCGTCGCCCTTGGCGAGTCCGATGCCGTAGCGCTCCTCGCTGAAGGGCTCTCCGACGACCTTCAGCTTGTCCGGGTCCTGGGCCGCGTAGCCGATGAGGATCGCCTCGTCGGTCGTGACGGCGTCGACCTGACCGTTCTTGAGGTCCTCGACGCACTTCGAGTACGTGTCGTACTCCTTGGTGGGCACGTCGGGGTAGTTCGTCTTGATGTTCTGGATCGGCGTCGAGCCGGTCGCCGAGCAGACGGTCGTCTCCGCGCTCAGGTCATCGACGCTCTTGATGTCGCTGTCGGCACCGACCAGGAGGCCCTGGCCCGTGACGAAGTACGGACCGGCGAACGAGATCTGCTCCTTGCGCTTGTCGGTGATCGAGTACGTGCCGACGTAGTAGTCGATGTCGCCGTTCACGATGGCCTGCTCGCGGTTCGCGGAGGCGATCGCCTGGAACTCGATCTTCTCCGGGTCGACGCCGAGCGATGCCGCCATCCAGCGGGCGATGTCGACGTCGAATCCGGTGCGGTCGCCGGTCACCGGGTCGAGGTACCCCAGACCCGGCTGGTCCTCCTTGACGCCGACCTTGATCGTGCCTGCCGACTCGATCCGGTCGAACGTCGGGCTTCCCTCGATGCTGACGTCGGTCAGCACGGTCCACGGCGTGCTGCTGGAGGTGTCGCCCTCGTCGCCGCCCTCCGGGGCTCCTGTGCTGGACGGCGTGCCGCTGTTGCAGGCCGTGAGCGCCAGCAGCGCGGCCGCTGCGATTCCGATACCTGCCAGTGTCCGTGTGCGTCGCATGTGCGTCTCCTTCGTGTGCTGTGTGTGCAGGGTCTGTGTGGTCGGTGCGGGGGCGTCAGTGCGTGAGGAGCTTCGAGAGGAAGTCCTTGGCGCGGTCGCTCTTCGGGTGCGTGAAGAACTCTTCGGGAGTCGCCTCCTCCACGATCCGTCCGTCGGCCATGAAGACGACGCGGTCGGCCGCCTTGCGGGCGAAGCCCATCTCATGGGTGACGACGATCATCGTCATGCCGTCCTGGGCCAGCTCGACCATGACGTCGAGGACCTCGTTGATCATCTCGGGGTCGAGGGCGCTGGTCGGCTCGTCGAACAGCATCACCTTGGGCTGCATCGCGAGGGCGCGGGCGATCGCCACGCGCTGCTGCTGCCCGCCGGACAGCTGGGCCGGGAGCTTCGATGCCTGCTGCGCCACGCCCACGCGTTCGAGCAGCACCATCGCCTCCTTCTCGGCATCCGCCTTCTTGAGGCCGCGGACCTTGATCGGGCCGAGGGTCACGTTCTCAAGGATCGTGAGGTGTGCGAAGAGATTGAAGGACTGGAAGACCATGCCGACGTCCGCACGCAGGTGAGCGAGTCCCTTCCCCTCCGCCGGCAGCTCCTTGCCGTCGATGCGGATGGTGCCGCTCGTGATCGTCTCGAGGCGGTTGATCGTGCGGCACAGGGTCGACTTGCCGGAGCCGGACGGGCCGATCACGACGACGACCTCTCCCGAGTTGACGGTCAGGTCGATGTCGGTGAGCGCCTGGAAGTCGCCGTAGTGCTTCTGGACGTTCTCGACCACGACAAGCGGGGTATCAGAGGTCATCATTTCTCCAAACTAGCCACGTCGGACGCGGGTCTCCAGGCACCTCGGTGAGATTTACACGTTCGTAATCACCTGATCGCGGCACCAATGCTGCTGTGCATGGGTACCCCGCGGCCCGCCCCCACGGGCCGCGGAATCGTCCTGCTGCAGCTCCCCAACGACAGTTGAGCAACAGGCGACGATCGTGCGCGATCGACCTCACAATGGCAGAGCGCCACCCACGGTGTCAGACTTCTTGAGGATTTCTTGAGCAGTCAGCCGCGCTGATCCCGGTAGTAGTCGGCTGCCCCGGGGTGCAGCGGGACGGGGCCGGTGAAGATCGCCGAACGCCGGTCCAGCAGCGCGGCGGTCGGCACCTCCCCCGCGATGCGCAGACGTGCATCGAATAATCCGGCGAGCACGTCACGAGCGACGGCGTCCGGGGTGGAGGCTGCGGTGACGAGATAGTTGGGAACGGCCATCGTGGGCGCGGAATCCTGCAGGCCGTAGGTGCCGGCCGGGACGTCGGCCGGTCGATACGCGTGCGAGTACCGTTCGTTCACCTCGTTGACCCACTCCTGCTCGATCGGGAGCAGGCGGACCGATGACCTCTCCGAGAGCTCGGCCACCCCCGGGGTGGGCAGCCCGCCGACCCAGAAGAAGCCGTCGATGTCGCCACGCTCCATCGCCTCGATCGACTCGCTGAGGTCGAGCTGGGGATTGCGCACGGAGCCGAGATCGACACCTGCCGCATCCAGCACCCGAGCGGCGATCACGTTCACCCCGGAGTTCTCCGCACCGAGGGAGATGGTGCGGCCGGCCAGATCCCCGATACCCGAGATCTCCGAGTCTCCGCGTACGACGACCTGCACGTACTCGTCGTACAGGCGGGCGAGGGCCTGCACCTCCAGCGGATGGTCGAAGGCGCCGGAGCCCGCCACCGCGTCTGCCGCGGCGTCTCCCTGCGCGAACCCGATCAGCGCCTCCCCCGAACTCACCCGCAGCAGGTTGTCGACGGAACCCGCCGTCTCCTGCGCGACCATCCGGATATCCAACGAGTCCGACAGGTCTTCGGCCAGGTGGCTGCCGTAGTCGTAGTAGACGCCGGTGGACCCGCCGCTGGCGATGGCGTACTCCTCGTCCGTCCACTCGCTCGCGCGCGGACTGCACGCGGTCACGCCGACCGCCAGCAGGAGAGCGCTCGCGCCGGCGAGCAACCGTCGCACGACGGCCGTCACGGGGTCGTCCCATCGTGGAGCACGAGTGTGACAGCGAGACCGCCGCCCTCCGCCGCAGCGACGGCCAATTCGCCGCCGACCGTGGCGAGCAGGTCACTCGCGATGGCGAGGCCGAGTCCGGACCCCGGGGTGTCCCCGCTGTCGGCACTGCGCCAGAACCGGTCGGTCGCCGCCGCGGCCTGCTCCTCCGTCAGCCCCGGACCGTGATCGCGGACGGTGATCCGGCAGACCTGGCCCTCGCGTTCCGCACCGATCTCGATCGGCGCGCCCTCGGGAGAGAACTTCACGGCATTGTCGATCACCGCATCCAGCGCGCTCTCCACGATCGTCCGGTCGGTCACGCTCATCACCGGCGAAACCCCCGTGGCACGCAAGTCGACCCCGCGCTGGGCGGCGACGTCGCGCCACGCGTCCCGTCGGCGAGCGGCGAGCGTCGCGAGGTCGACCGCCGAGATGGTCGAGTCGCCTCGTCCCCCACGAGCCAGCCCGAGGAGCGTTTCGAGGATGCGGGTCATCCGTCGCCCCTCTTCCCGCGTCTCCTCGACATCACCCTGCCACTCCTTCCCCAGTCCCGTCGCCAGATGCTCGACGCGCAGGAGCAGGGCGTTGAGGGGGTTGCGCAGCTCGTGGGAGGCATTCAGCGCGAACTCCTGCTGCCGCGTCATCACACGCTCGATCTCGTCGGCCATGCCGTTGAAGACCTGCGCCATGCGGCGCAGCTCCGGCGGACCGTCGTCGGCGGCGACACGCGCGTCCATCTCGCCCCGCTCGATAGCCACCATCGCCTCGTCGAGCCGTCGCACCGGCGACAGCACCCACCGGGCGAGCCGGAACACGAGCAGCACCCCGAGGGCGACCAGCACCAGCGCGATCGCCGAGATGAGCAGGATCTGCTGAAGGATCGCCGCGCGCGGCGCCTCCACATCTCCGGCCACCAGCACGGCACCGATCACGTCCCCGTCGTCGAACACCGGCTCGGCCAGGGCGGCGTCCGCGACGGTCCACGGGAACAGGACCGTCGGCTGCTCGGCACGCCGCCCGGAAAGCGCGAGTCTGACCCGCTCGGCGTCCTCGTCCGGGAGCGCGGCCGGGTCCTGCTCCCCCGCCGCCCAGACATTGCCTCCGAGATCGAAGACCGTGACCTCGATTCCGTACACCTCGCGGAAGCGCGCCACCTCGGCGTCGATCACGGCGGCGCTGCCGGACCGCAGGGCCTGACGCGCACTCGTGACGAAATACCCGAGGTCGCCGAGTTGCTGCGTATAGAACGCCTGCTGGACGCTGTGCGCCGCACTCCATCCGGCTGCGCCGCCGAGCGCGGCCAGGATCGCGACGAGCGGCACGAGGAAGACGATGATCAGACGGCGCCGCATGGCTCAGGACCCCGCAAGACGGTAGCCGACTCCGCGCACGGTCTCGATGACCCCACGGACTCCGGTCTTCTTCCTGATCGCTCCGACGTGCACCTCGAGCGAGTGCCCGAACCCGCGCCAGTCGGTGTTCCATACCTCACGGATCAGGCGCTCCTTCGGCACCGCCACCCCCGGGTATCGGGCGAGGACGGCGACGATGTCGAACTCCTTGCGTGTGAGGTCGATCGCCGTGCCGTCGACGAGCACCTGACGGGCGACGAGGTCGATGTCGACATGCCCGTCGTGCAGCAGCACCCGGGCGTCGGCCTCCGGTCTCATCGGTCTCGATCTCCGGGTGACCGCCTCGATCCTGGCGAGGAGCTCGTGCACGTCATAGGGCTTCACGACGAAGTCATCCGCGCCCGCGCGAAGTCCCTTGATGCGTTCGGCGACCTGGTTGCGGGCGGTCACGATCACGATCGGAACCTCCGAGCGCCCCCGGATGCGACGGCACAGGTCGACGCCGTCGATGTCGGGGAGACCGAGGTCGAGGAGGACCACCTCGGTGTCGGCTCCCAGCATGCCCAGCGCGGCAGCGCCGTCCGCCGCGCGCACAGTCGCGTATCCCGACCGTCCGAGAAAGGCCTCGAGCGCCCCGGCGACCCGGTCGTCGTCCTCGACGATCAGAATCCTCATCGACTCCGCTTCCTGCTTCCCTCGGCACCCGAGAACTCAGTCGCCAGCGGACGCACGCTGTGCAAATGCACTCTCGTAGAGGCACACGCTGGCGGCCGTCGCCAGGTTGAGGGATTCGGCACGACCGAAGATGGGCAGCTTGAGCACCTGGTCGGCGAGGGCCAGCGCATCGTCTTCGAGCCCCCGCGCCTCGTTCCCGAAGAGCCATCCGGTGGGCTCGGCGAGCACGCCCTCGGCGCGCGCCTCCAGGAGATCGTCACCCTTCACATCGGCTGCGAGGATGCGGAGACCTGCATCGTGTGCGCGCTTGACGACATCGGCGAGGTCTCCCCCGACCGACACCGGGAGGTGGAACAGCGAACCCGTCGTGGCACGCACCACCTTCGGGTTGTAGGGATCGACGGTTCGTCCCGTGAGCACGACGGCATCGGCGCCCGCCGCATCCGCCGCCCGGATGATCGTGCCGAGATTGCCGGGATCGCGCACCTCTTCGCAGATCGCCACCAGTCGCGGCGCGGCGTCGAAGATGTCGCGCACGGAGGTCGGTGTCTGCTGCACCACCGCCACGAGTCCCTGCGGAGTGACGGTGTCGGCCATCGCGTTGAGGACGTACTCGGTGACGTACTCGACGTCGATGTCGGCGTCGGCGGCCTTCGCGCGGATGTCGGGGTGCCGCTCCCACCCGTTGGGCGTCGCGAACAGCTCGACGATCGCCTCGGGACGATAGGTGAGCGCTTCGCGCACGGACTGCGGGCCTTCCAGAAGGAACAGGCCCGTCTCGGTCCTCGCGCTTCGTTTGGTCAGCTTCGCGACGGCTCGGACTCGGGGCGAACGGGGGTTCTCCAGCACGATCACAGTCTAGGGAACGCCGGGCTGGTTCCCGCACCATCGGGATAAGGTGCCGGGATGACCCACAGCGCTGCTGCGAACACCTCTCGTCGGCGGGTCGCCCTCGCCGTTCTCGCTGTCGCGACGGTCGGGATCGGTCTGGTCGTCCATCGCGGCATGAGCGGTGCGGTCGGCGACATCGCGGGCGACGCGCTGTACGCCGTGCTCATCTACCTGCTCGTGGCCCTCGTCGCCCCGCGATGGCCTCGTCCCGCTGTGGCGTTCCTGTCCTTCGTGGTCTGCGCCGGCGTCGAGCTGCTCCAGCTCACCGGCCTTCCGCGCGAATGGGGAGCGATGTTCCCGCCGATCCGACTCGTCCTCGGCTCGGGCTTCGATCTGCGGGACCTCGCCGTGTACGCGATCGCGGTCGCCGCGACCTCCCTGATCGACATGGGAGTCACGCGCGTCGTGGGCGGCAGTGCATCCAGAAACACCACAGGGCGCCCTCCCGAAGGAGAGCGCCCTGTGTGAAGAGGTGCTTACGCAGCCGACTTCGGTGCGTTGACGTCGGAGGGCAGAGCCTTCTTCGCCGTCTCGACCAGCGTCGTGAACGTCGCCGCGTCGTTGACCGCGAGGTCGGCGAGCATGCGACGGTCCACCGTGACACCGGCGATGCCGAGGCCCTGGATGAAGCGGTTGTAGGTCATGCCGTTCTGGCGAGCAGCAGCGTTGATGCGCTGGATCCACAGGCGACGGAAGTCACCCTTGCGCTTGCGACGGTCACGGTACGAGTAGACCAGCGAGTGGATGACCTGCTCTTTGGCCTTCCGGTACAGGCGCGAACGCTGTCCGCGGTAACCGGAGGCGCGCTCGAGGATGACCCGGCGCTTCTTGTGGGCGTTTACTGCCCGCTTGACTCTTGCCATTTTCCTGTGTTCCTATTCGTGCGTTCGGCGCGCGTCAGCGACCGAGAAGCTTCTTCGCGACCTTGGTGTCAGCCTTCGACAGCACCTGGTCCTGGTTCAGACGACGGGTGCGACGGCTCGACTTGTGCTCGAGGTTGTGGCGCATCCCGGCCTGCTGCTTCTTCAGCTTTCCGCTTCCGGTGATCTTGAAGCGCTTCTTAGCACCCGAGTGGGTCTTCTGCTTCGGCATCTTCTCTTCCTTCGTATGGCGCCTTCTCAGGCGACGGTGTCAACCCGCGGTGCGGGAGTTCTGGGGGCGGGAGTCACTCCGCCGGAGCTGCGGCCGGTGCGTCCGACTCGTTCTTCGCGTCGCGCGAAGCCTGCTTGTTCGCCGCGCGCTGCGCGTCACGAACCGCATTCTGCTCCTGCTTGGCCTCGGACTTGCTCTTGAGCGGCGCCACGATCATGACCATGTTGCGGCCGTCGATGGTCGGGTTCGACTCGACCGTGCCGAGCTCGGCCACGTCTTCGGCGAACTTGCGCAGCAGACGAACACCCTGCTCGGGACGCGACTGCTCACGACCACGGAAAAGGATCATGGCCTTGACCTTGTCGCCAGCCTTGAGGAACCCCTCGGCGCGCTTGAGCTTGGTCGTGTAGTCGTGGGCCTCGATCTTCAGACGGAAACGGACTTCCTTGAGGATCGTGTTCGCCTGGTTGCGGCGAGCTTCCTTTTCCTTCTGGGCGGCCTCGTACTTGAACTTGCCGTAGTCCATGATCTTGACGACGGGCGGCTTCGAGTTGGGGGCGACCTCGACGAGGTCGAGATCGGCTTCCTGCGCGAGGCGCAGCGCTGCCTCGATGCGGACGACGCCGATCTGCTCACCCGCGGGGCCGACGAGGCGGACCTCGGGGACGCGGATGCGCTCATTGGTACGGGGATCGCTGATGCGGAACTCCTTAGACGATGTGATTCGGCCACCGCGATGCTGTCTGCATCACGGGCGAAATCGGAATCGTCCCCGCCCACCGGCATTCAGACGCCGGCTCCGCACCCTACCTGCCGGGTCCGTCTTGCGAACGGAGCCGGTGGAGTGCAAGACCCGGTAGCCTTGAACGGCAAGCGCGGGTGGGAAGTGAATCCTCTTTCGATCCGGAGCATGACGCTCCGGAGCCCGCCAAAGTCTAACAGAAAGCAAGGCGAAGTGACGAACCAGGCACCGGACGAGGCTGCACGCGAGCGCGAAGAGCGCTGGGCACGTCAGGAGGAGGCCGCATCGTCGGCCACACGAGACATCGCCGATGTACCCGCCGTCGAGGTGATCACCACCGCCGCCGTGCACCTCATGAGCGCGGCAGCCGTCAAGCTCGGGCTCGCCGACGATCCGGACGCCGCGGCGCAGATCGACCTCGACGAAGCGCGCAAGCTCATCAACGCCCTCGCCGGGCTCATCACCGCCGGCGCTCCGGAGATCAGCGACATGCACGCGCGCTCCCTGCGCGACGGTCTTCGTTCACTGCAGCTCGCCTTCCGGGAGGCCTCCACGATCCCCGACCCGATCGGCAAGGGCCCGGGCGAGAAGTGGACCGGACCGGTCAACTAGCTCCGGCGAAGGTGTGAGACCTGCGCAACCGACGGGCTCACGAAGCCGCGCATTCTCCGCCGACGACGGAGCCGAGATGGCGGGCGAAGAAGCGCGCGGCATCCTCGCCAGCGAACTGCGGGACGCCCGTGTGGCCGCCCATGTTGGCGTAGAGCGTCTTCTCGGTCGATCCGAAGGCGTCGAACAGGTCGAGAGCCATCCGGCGATCGTTGCCCTCGTCATCCCATTGCAGGAGGACATGCAGCGGGATCGTGACCCGACGCGCCTCCTCCATCGTCGTGCGGGGCACATAGCTGCCGGCGAAGAGGCCTGCCGCGACGATGCGTGAGTCGATCGCGGCGAGACGTACTCCGATTGCGATCACCCCACCGGAGAATGCCGTCCGCTCGCCGATCTCGGGAAGGGCAAGAGCCTCGTCGAGCGTGGTCTGCCATTCCGGCACCGCCTGATCGACGAGAGGAAGTATCAGCCGGTCGATGACCTCCTCGCCCGGCTCTTCGCCGGCAGAGATCACACGAACGAGGTCGGCCCGCGCCGCCGCCGCGCCAGGCAGCGGCGTTCGGTCGCCCGCTCCGGGCGCCTCGATCGAGATCGCAGCGAAGCCTTGCGCCGCCGCGCTGCGCGCTCGCGCCGCCAGGCGTGGGTACATTCGTCGCATGCCGATTCCGCCGGGTTGGCCCATCAGGATGAGGGGAACCGGCGCGGAGGAGGAAGCGGCTGGGGGCGGCCACATGATGCCGGGGATGTCACCGATGGTGAATTCGCGCTCGGTGAGTCCGCCGTCGAGATTCTGTTCAGACGTGAAGTGCATGGTCGTGCCTTTCGGGAATGCTGCTGAGATGCGGCGCTCCCGGACGACCTATCGCCCGACCGTGACTCCCCGGAGGAGCACCGACGTCACTTCGTTCACGGATACCACCTCCTCCCTTCCTGCACGGATCTCCGACGCTATCAGCACCCGCAGCAGCGATCGGACCGCGCACCTCCCTGCGGAGACGCGTTCCCGTTCCCGCCCGCGGTCCGACGTGGAGAGCGTCATCTCCGGCGATGAAGGATCAGGGGTCCAGGATCAGGGGGTCCGCGGTGGAGGGGCCGCCGCACGGGCCATCAGCGTGGGTCCAGGCGATCGGTTCCTCGGATTCGTGGATGACGGTGCCCTGCGCGTCGAACAGGCGGATGTCGACGTCCTCCGGTGTCGACATATCGAACATGAGCCGCCAGGTCCGGTCGTCCTGACGGGACGCCGCGAACAGGTTGGTCGAGACGGTCTCGTCCTCCCCCGGCGCCGGTGAGCACTCCGCGTCCACGCAGAACTGGACGGCCGCTGTCTCCGGGAATACGCTCACGTCGACGACCACCCCGTTGACGTAGCCGATCGCCGGGCACGCGGTGTAGCAACCCGTGATGCCGGTCGCGGCACCTCCCAGGAGCGCGACCACGGCGAGGACTCGCATCAGACCGCGGGACATGTCCCGATCGTAGTCAACGCGATCAGACGCTGCGGCGGAGCTTCACGGTCAGCGAGTCGGCGAGCACAGCGATGCGATCATCGGACGCCCAGCGCTGAGCGAGACGCGAGAGCACGGCATCGAGCACCTCACGCTCCAGACCGTCGACGAGCTCGAGGACCACGATCAGCTCGGGGCCCCGGAGCCGCGCGTCGGGATCGCCCGCGGCCACCGCCACATCGATCACCGCCAGTTCGTGAGCCACGCTCTCCTGGAGAGCCGTGAACACTTCTGTCGACAGGAAGCTGGGCTCCCAGCGCTGCTCCTGAGCGATCGCCCAGACCGCGGGACGTCGGATCACGAACTCCGTCTCTGACGTCGGGTCGAGAACGATGAGATCGGTGTCCTCCGCCGACGCCGCCAACGCGGCTCGAACGGCCTCGACGGGGATCGGTCGCGCGGTCGGATCCCATGCCTGCATCGCCTGCACGGACGAGAAGACCGGCTGCACCCGCCGGCCGTCAGGCGCCGCGACCGTCACGATGGACAGTTCCTGCGTCTTGTCGACGGTGAGACCGCTCGGCGCCACACCCTCCTCACCCTTCTCAGCGATGAGGGGGATCAGCACACGCGCGGTACGGAAGGCGTCGACCACGTCGACCTGGCTGCCTTCACCCGCACGGAACCGCAGCAGCGCGGCCAGCAGGGCGGGATCGGCGGAACCGTCGTCCGACGCGTGCGGATTCGACTCGAAGCTGCGCCCCTCCCAGGGGACGCCCGCCGAATCGCCGTGGTTGTGCGATTCCGGCCCACAGGCGTGCGCGTCAGTCTCCTGCGACATCCAGAGCCTCAGCCAGCGTGAACGCGCCGGCGTAGAGTGCCTTGCCGACGATCGCACCTTCGACGCCCAGCGGCACGAGCTCGCGGAGCGCGGCGATGTCGTCGAGGCTCGAGATCCCGCCGGATGCGACGACCGGTTTCGGGGTACGTGAGGTGACCTCGCGGAGAAGTTCGATGTTGGGGCCGCGAAGAGTGCCGTCCTTCGTGACGTCGGTGACGACATAACGACTGCAGCCGGCGTCCTCGAGGCGGTCGAGCACCTCCCAGAGGTCACCGCCCTCCTTGGTCCATCCGCGGGCGGCGAGCGTCGTCCCCCGGACGTCGAGGCCGACCGCGATCGCCTCGCCGTAACGGCCGATCACATCGGCCGCCCACTCCGGGTTCTCCAGCGCGGCCGTGCCCAGGTTGATCCGGGTGGCGCCGCTCTCCAGAGCCGCCTCCAACGTCGCATCGTCGCGGATGCCTCCGGAGAGCTCGATGCTCACACCCTTGAATTGCTTGATGACCTTGCGCAGGATCGGTGCGTTGCTGCCACGGCCGAATGCGGCGTCGAGGTCGACGAGGTGGATCCACTTCGCTCCCTGCGCCACCCACTCCCCTGCGGCATCCAACGGGTCGCCGTAGCTGGTCTCGGTTCCGGCCTCACCCTGGGTCAGACGGACGGCCTTGCCCCCGGCGACATCGACCGCGGGAAGGAGCGTGAGCGAGGGGGACTGCGCGAAGTCGTTCATGGGGTCCTTGTATCGGGAAGCTCTACGGCCCGGTGCGGGCACGAGAACCGAGGGTAGTCCGCCGGACGGCGGGGAACAAAACGGGTGACGCCTGCCGAAGACGTCAGAGGCTTCCGACCCAGTTGCGCAGCAGCTGGATGCCGGCTTCCCCGGACTTCTCCGGGTGGAACTGCGTCGCCGAGAGCGGCCCGTTCTCGACGGCGGCGAGGAACGGGTCGCCGTACGTCGTCCAGGTCAAAACGGGCTCGGGGAACGGCGGGATGACGTCGAGCTCCCAGGACTGCGCGGCGTAGGAGTGCACGAAGTAGAAGCGCTCCTGCTCGATGCCGCGGAAGAGCACGCTATCGGCACCGGGCTCGACCGTGTTCCAGCCCATGTGCGGCAGCACCGGGGCATTGAGCTCGGTGACCGCGCCGGGCCACTCGCCGAGCCCCTCGGTGTCGTGCCCGCGCTCGACGCCGTGCTCGAAGAGGACCTGCATCCCGACGCAGATCCCGAGGACCGGACGGCCGCCGGCGAGACGGCGATCGATGATCTCGTCCCCTCCGTGGGCGCGCAGGGCATCGCGGACGGCCTGGAACGCACCGACACCGGGGACGACGAGTCCATCCGCCTCGAGAGCGGTGGCGCGGTCGCGCGTCAGCACGGCATCCGCGCCGGCGGCGACGAGCGCCTTCACCGCCGAGTGGACGTTGCCCGACTCGTAGTCGAACACCGCGACCCGGGGCGCTGCGCTCACAGTGCGCCCTTCGTGGACGGGATGCCGTCGACGAGCGGGTCCAGAGCCTTGGCCTCGCGGAATGCGCGAGCGTAAGCCTTGTACTCCGCCTCGGCGATGTGGTGCGGATCACGCCCGCCGAGCACACGCACGTGCACGGTCAGACCGGCATTGAAACTGATGGCCTCGAATGAGTGACGCACCAGCGAACCGGTGAAGTGCCCGCCGATGAGGTGGTGTTCGAAACCTTCAGGCTCTCCCGTGTGCACGAGATACGGACGACCGGAGATGTCGACGACCGCCTGCGCCAGTGCCTCGTCGAGGGGAACGAGCGCGTCGCCGTAACGGGAGATCCCGGACTTGTCCCCGAGAGCTTCGAGAATGGCTTGGCCGAGCACGATCGAGACGTCTTCCACCGTGTGGTGCGCGTCGATGTGCGTGTCGCCGGAAGCCCGCACCGTGAGGTCGGTCAGCGAATGCTTCGCGAAGGCGGTGAGCATGTGGTCGAAGAACGGCACGGACGTGTCGATACGGCTCGCCCCGGTGCCGTCGAGGTTCAGCTCGAGCTCGACGGTGGACTCCGACGTGCTGCGCACACGGTTCGCGGTGCGCGGGGTCAGTGCGGGGGTGCTCATGAAGCCGATCCTATCGAGGCCAGCGCCTCGAGGAACGCGGTGGTCTCGGCCTCCGTGCCCGCGCTGACCCTGAGGTGTCCGGGGATGCCGACATCGCGCACGAGCACGCCGCGGTCGTACAGCTGCTGCCAGGTGGCCCGCGGGTCGGCGACGCCGCCGAACAGGACGAAGTTCGACCACGATTCGTGCGGCTGGTATCCGAGCGCCTCGAGGGTCGCCGTGATCCGATCGCGCTGCTCGACGATCTCCTCCACCATCGCGAGCATCACGTCGGCGTTGCGCAGGGCCGCTATCGCCGCCGCCTGGGTGAGAGCGCTCAGGTGATAGGGCAGACGCACCAGACGCAACGCGTCGATGAAGGCGGGGTCAGCAGCGAGGTACCCGACCCGGGCCCCGGCGAAGGCGAAGGCCTTGCTCATGGTGCGCGAGACGGCGAGACGCGGGCGTCCGTCGAGCAGGGTCAGGGCAGAGATCGCATCGCGCGGCGCGAACTCCTGGTACGCCTCATCCACGATCACGATGCCACGGGCCGCGTCGTACACGGCTTCGATGACGTCCAGCCCGAGCGGCGTGCCAGTGGGGTTGTTGGGAGAACAGAGGATGACCACATCGGGATCGGCGGCCCGCACCTGCTCGGCCGCCTCGTCCGGGGTGATCGTGTAGTCGGGCTGACGCGTGCCGGCGATCCAGCGTGCTCCCGTCCCCTGAGCGATGAGCGGGTACATCGAATACGTCGGCGCGAAGCCGAACGCCGTGCGCCCGGGACCTCCGAATGCCTGGAGGATGTGCTGGAGAACCTCGTTCGAGCCGTTGCCGGCCCAGATCTGCTCCGGTGTGAGCCCATGCCCCAGGTACTCCGCGAACGACTCGCGGAGCGTCGTGAACTCCCGGTCCGGATAGCGGTTGACGTCGCGGATCGCGACGGCGATGTCGTCGAGGATGTCGCTCGCCACCGCGTCGGGGATCGGATGCGTGTTCTCGTTCACGTTGAGCGCGATCGGGAGCGGCGCTTGCGGAGCGCCGTATGGCGTCAATCCGCGAAGATCGTCACGTAGCGGGAGATCGTTGAGGGAGAGGGTCACCCTTCCCATGTTAAGCGGCGCCTCGCCTCGATGACGCAAAGTTGCTGCTGTGCTGCCGCCGCCGGATCAGTTCACGTACTGGGCCGGGATGGCGAGCGTCTGGCCGATCTGGAGTTCTCCACCGCGCAGCAGGTTCATCCGGCTGATCTCACCGATGACGTCGCGCGGGTCGGCATCGGGAGCGACGCTGGTGGCGATCGACCAGAGGGTGTCTCCCGGCATGACGGTCACCGTCTCGACGCTGACGGCGACCGAATCTGCTCCCGAAGCGATCGCGCTACCACCGCTGAGCGCCGCGAAGGCGATACCGATCGCGAGCGGGACCGAGGCGAAGGCCAGCAGCACGGCGCGGCCACGCGTCGTCAGTCGGAGTCGCGTCGTGGGACGGGTCGACGCCGGAATGACTGCTGCGGTGCTGAAGCTGATGCTGCTCATGTGGTGCTCCTTAGCCTGTCCCGGAGCGGTGAGGCCGCCGGGGAAGTTGGCGTAGCGTTCGCATTCCCGTCTCGGCCGGGAGCCGTGAATGCGAAGCTACGTACCGAAGATATCTTCGAGTTCGAACATCTGTCAAGTATTCTTCGAAACCGAATCCGGAAATGAGCCGACACGCTCGAACAGATCTTCCAGATCGGCCCGTTTCTCGGATACGGTTTCGATAAGGACACCCCACCACGGGCCTCCGACATTCGAAGAGGGACGTCGGATCACGCACTGAAGGAGCACCATGAGCGAGAACTCTGCCCCCGAGTCGGAGGCACCGCGCACGCGCCGCCGGAAGAGCCTCAGCCCGAAGCAGATGGCGATCCTCGAGGTCATCCAGAACTCGATCGCGCACCACGGTTACCCGCCGAGCATGCGCGAGATCGGCGACGCCGTCGGTCTCAAGTCCCTCTCCAGCGTCACCCACCAGCTCGGGCAGTTGGAGCTCAGCGGCTATCTTCGTCGGGACCCCGGGAAGACCCGCGCCATGGAAGTGCTCATCGACCTGCCGGGGGCCAGCACCGAGAACCCCGCCGACGTGGCGACACCGGTCGGCGATGCGGCACTGGTCCCCCTCGTCGGACGCATCGCCGCCGGTGTGCCGATCACCGCCGACCAGCAGGTCGAGGAGATCTTCCCGCTCCCCCGCCAGCTGGTGGGCAAGGGCGACCTGTTCATGCTCAAGGTCTCCGGCGAGTCGATGATCGACGCCGCCATCTGCGACGGCGACTGGGTCGTCGTCCGTTCACAGAACAGCGCCGAGAACGGCGAGATCGTCGCGGCGATGCTCGACGGCGAGGCCACCGTCAAGGTGCTGCGCCGTCGCGACGGCCACACCTGGCTGCTCCCGCGCAACTCGGCGTTCGAGCCCATCCTGGGAGATGAAGCCGTGATCCTCGGCAAGATCGTGGCGGTGCTCCGCGCGGTCTGAGACGAGAGCACGACGAAGGCCCTCCCGGTTTCCCTGGAGGGCCTTCGTGTGCGCCCCGCGTGACGCTCGCGTCAGCGCCCCATAGGCTCGAAGCATGACGTCGTCCCCCTACGGTTCCTGGCCTTCGCCTTTCTCCGCGGCCTCAGTCGCGGCAGCTTCTCCTCGCATCGACGGCGCCCGCTTCGTCGGCACGGACATCTGGTGGGGTGAGTCGGTTCCGTCCGAGAAGGGACGGGTGACGGTACGGAGTTCCACGGGCGCCGAGGTCCTCCCCGCGCCCTGGAACGCCCGCTCCCGCGTGCACGAATACGGTGGAGGCGCCTGGACGGCGGACGATCGGGGGGCGCTGTACTTCGTCGACGCCGGTGACCAGCGGGTGCGCCGCCTGACCCCCGACGGGGATCTCGTCACGCTCACCGCTGCCGGGCCCGCGCACGGAGGTCTGCGCGTGCAGGACGGACGTCTGCTCGCCGTGCGCGAAGACCTCTCGACCACACCGCACCTCCGTGCGATCGTCGAGATCCCGCTCGACGGCTCCGCCGCAGAAGATGCGTCCGCGGTCAGCGTGATCGTGCAGGGCGAGGGATTCTTCGCCCACCCCGCACTCTCTCCTGACGGGACCCGCGCCGCGTGGGTCGCCTGGGAACGGGGGAGGATGCCGTGGGAGAGCGCGTGCGTGCAGGTCGCCGAGGTCGACGGAGGCCTCCCGCGGACGATCCCGTCACGAGCGGCGCTGCAGCCCGAGTGGCTCAGCGACACGGAACTGGTCTTCGCCGACATCGCCGATGACCGCTGGACACTCCACCGCGTCGCCATCGACGGGGTGACGCCTTCCGGACCCCCGCGGCCGCTGGCCCCGTCCGATGCCGACACGGGCTACGGGCTCTGGGTGCTCGGCAACCGCTGGTATCAGCCGTTGGAGGACGGCCGCATCGTCGCCGTCCGCACGAACGGGCGCGACGACGTCGTCGTGATCGACACCGGAGGCGGCGAGAGCATCATCGAGTTCCCCGGCGACGGTCATGTGAGCGTCGATGCGGTCCGCGGCACCCGGGTGTTGCTCTCCGGCAACGGTTCCCGGGTGGCGGCGGGGCTCTGGTGCGTCGATATCGAGTCGGGAGAGGTCGTCGCCGTGCGCGGCGGGGAGCTCGTCGATCCGCGCTGGATGCCGGCATCGATGTCGATCGAGATCGACGGTCCGCACGGCGCCGTGCACGCATTCGCCTATCCGCCGGCGAACCCCGACGAGGAGGCCCCCGACGACGAGCTCCCGCCCTACGTCGTGCTGGTCCACGGCGGACCCACGGCGCACGTGACCGGGGCAGCCTCGGCAGCGATCGCCTTCTACACGAGCCGCGGGATCGGCGTGCTCGACGTGAACTACGGGGGCTCCACCGGCTATGGTCGCGCCTATCGCGAACGCTTGGACGGCCAGTGGGGTGTCGTCGACGTCGACGACGTGATCGCGGCTGCGCGGGGCCTGGCTGCCGCCGGTCTCGCCGACCCCGACCGCCTGGCGATCCGCGGCGGATCGGCAGGCGGCTGGACCGTGCTGTCGGCACTGGTACGAGGCGGAGCCTTCGCCGCAGGGATCAGCCGCTACGGCGTCGCCGACCTGCGCATGCTGGCCGCGGAGACTCATGACTTCGAGGCATCGTACATCGACGGTCTGGTGGGCCCGTTGCCCGAGTACGAGCATCTGTACGTCGAGCGTTCACCGCTCACGCACACAGATCGCATCACTGTCCCCGTCCTGCTCCTGCAGGGCGGCGAGGACCGCGTCGTCCCTCCATCCCAGTCCGAGGCGATCCGCGATGCGCTGGCAGAGCGCGGCATCGAACACGAGTACGCGCTCTATCCCGCCGAGGGACACGGTTTCCGGAGTGCGGAGACCATCGTCGACTCCCTCGACCGCGAGCTGGCGTTCCTCGGCCGCGTCTTCGGCTTCCACCCGCGCCCGTGACGGGCTGTCGACTCGTGACGGCATTGCCGTGAGGGTCGGGGCATGAGAGCCGGGGGCTACTCCCCCACGCGATTGCGCAGACGCATCGCTCGGTCGGCCTCACGGGTGTCCTGACGCTCGCGCAGGGTCTGCCGCTTGTCGTATTCGCGCTTGCCCTTCGCCAGGGCGATCTCGACCTTGGCACGACCGTCGGAGAAGTACAGCTTCAGCGGGATGAGGGTGTATCCCCCGGCCGAGACGGCGTGCGCGATCTTGGCGATCTCCTCGCGATGGAGGAGCAGCTTGCGGATGCGCTTGGCCGAGTGGTTCGTCCAGTGCCCCTGCGAGTACTCGGGGATGTGCACGGAATCGAGGAAGACCTCGTTCCCCTTCACGAACGCATAGCCGTCGCTGAGGTTGGCGCGACCCTGACGCAGCGACTTGACCTCGGTGCCGGTGAGCACCATCCCCGCTTCGTACGACTTCTCGATCGTGTAGTCGTGACGTGCGCGACGATTGGTCGCGACGACCTTCTCTCCGCGTTCCCTGGGCATGATGCTCTCCTGTTGCCGTGATGAGCTCGATCGATCGATCCGACCGAGCAGCCTTTCAGGCTATCAGGTACGCAGCCAGCGTCGGATCGCGAAGCCGGCGGAGAGCGCGGCGAGAATCACGCCGATCCCGATCAGCACGGGAACCACGAGAACCGCGTCCTGCATCGTGACCCAGGTGGTGATGAACGGCACCCTCCCCCGCAGGTAGCCGTTGACCCCGAAGTGCATACCGGCGACGACGGCGGCACTGGCCAGAGCCGAGCCGAGGAACGCGGCGAACACGCCCTCGAGGACGAACGGCGTCTGGATGAAGCGGTTCGAGGCTCCGACCAGGCGCATGATGCCGATCTCCTTGCGCCGCGCATACGCCGACAACCGGATGGTCGTTCCGATCAGCAGGGTCGCCGCGATGAGCATGAGCACGGCGATTCCGACCGCGATGTAGGTCGCGACCGTCAACGCGGAGAACAACGGCTCGAGATACTGCAGCTGGTCCTTGACCTGCTCGACGCCGGCCTGTCCGCTGAAGGCCTCGGCGAGCACCTGCGACTGACCCGGGTCCTTCATCGTGACGAAGAACACCTCGAAGGCCTGGTCGGGCGAGAGCACGCTCGCCTGGTCCGCGCCGAGTTGGTCGACGAGCTTGGCGTACGTCTCTTCCTTCGTATCGAAGGTCATGGAGCTGATGAGCGGCTTGAGCGCGTCACCCTCGAGCTGAGCCCGGACGGAGGCGACCTGCTCCTCGCTCGCCGCGCCGTCGAGGCAGGTCTCGGATTCCGAGACCGCCGAACACATGTACACCGCCACCTGGGCGCGTTCGGCCCAGTACCCGCGCATGACGCCGATCTGCCCCTGCATGAGGATCGCGGCGCCCACGAACGTCAAGGAGACGAAGGTGACGAGCACGACGGAGATCACCATCGAGATGTTCCGCCGCAGGCCGCCCAGGGCTTCGGCCAGGATGAGTCCGATTCTCATGAGGTCGGGCCCACTTCCTCGTCGTCTTCATCGGAGAGTCCGAGGCGATCGGCGACGCCGAGCTCGGCGACGTCGACCGTCGGCAGAGCGATCGGATGGGTACGCGGCCGGACCACCGTCGGAGGTTCCACGACAGCAGGGGGCTCCACGACAGCGGGGGTCTCCGCGACAGCAGGAGGCTCCACGACTCCGGCCGCGGCGCCGGTCTCCGGCGAATGCACCGGCTCCGGGGGTTCGACCGTGCGCGGGGCCGGGGGAACCACCGTCTCTCCCTCGCGGTCGACGGAGGACGCGGCCACCTTGCGCTGAGTGCTGAGCTCCTCGGCCAGCGCGGCGCGCACCACCGAGAGATCGGCTGTCTGACGCTGCACCTCCTGGACCGCGGTGAGAGCCGCCGCCGCAGCCGCTCCGCGCACCTCCTCCGGGACGAGGCGCGGGATGTTGGAGGTGTCGCCGTATCCGCCGTGCACCTCGTCGCGGACCATCTCCCCGTCACGCAGCTCGATCACTCGGCGCTGCATCTGGTCGACGAATCCGGCTTCGTGGGTGGCCATCAGCACGGTGGTGCCGCCGGCGTTGATGCGAGCGAGCAGCTGCATGATGTCGACCGACGTCGCGGGATCGAGGTTTCCGGTCGGCTCGTCGGCGAGCAGAACCTGGGGACGGTTGACGAGGGCTCGCGCGATGGCGACCCGCTGCTGTTCTCCGCCCGAGAGCTCGTGGGGCATCCGCTTCTGTTTGCCGTCGAGGCCCACGAGGGCGAGAGCCTCCGGAACCGCCTGCTGGATGAAGCCGCGCGACGAACCGGTCACCTGAAGCGTGAAAGCGACGTTCTGATAGACGGTCTTCGAAGGCAGCAACCGGAAGTCCTGGAAGACCGACCCGATGTGGCGGCGGAAGTACGGCACCTTCCGGTTCGCGAGCGCGCGCAGGTCTCTCCCGAGCACCGCGACCCGCCCAGACGTCGGGACGTCTTCGCGCAGGATCAGGCGCAGACAGGAGGACTTGCCGGAACCCGAGGCTCCGACGAGGAAGACGAACTCCCCGCGTTGCACCTCGAAGTCGACTCCGGAGAGGGCGGGCTTCGACGTCCCGCGGTAGCGTTTCGTGACGTTCTCGAACCGAATCATGGCGCTACGAGCCTAAGCGCGGGCTGTCGCCTGGCCGCGAGCGACACCCCGCACGGCGCTTCCGCCCTCAGGGCCGGATGGGGAGAGCTCCCCATCCGCGAGCCGGTGGCGCGTCGCCTCCCACTGCTATACATGAAGATGTCGGCTGCAGGAAGCAGCTGCCGAGTTCTTTCAAGGGGGAGCCATGACAACGCCCGCAGGATGGTACGACGACGGATCAGGTCGACAGCGCTGGTGGGACGGCCAGCAGTGGACCGAGCACTTCGCCCCGGAGGCCGCGGACGCCGCGGTCGATCCCGACGCGCACGCCGGGTCCTCGGAACAGGCCGGGTCCTCGGCATCGTCGATCGACGACACCGTGATCCGTACATCCGACGACACCGCGACCACACCCCCGTCGCCGGATGCGACCGCACCGACGACTCCCCTGAGCGACGACCTCGCCTACTCCGCACCAGCCGCCCCGGCCGCTCCCGCCGCCCCGGCCGAGGTTCCGGCGCCATCCGCCGACGTCTACCCCGGCACCGCACCGGCGTACTCCGGCAGCACGACGGGGTATCCGGCTGCAGCCCCGTACGGGCAGCCTGCCGTCGAGGAACCGAAGAAGCTCTCGATCCTCGGACTCGTCGGGCTCGGGCTCGGGGTGCTCGGCACCATCCTGGTCTTCATCCCGGTGATCGGGTTCTTCGGCTTCATCCTGCTCGGCGCGGGATTCATCGTGTCGCTCATCTCGCTCTTCCTCAAGGGGAAGAAGTGGCCGGGCATCGCCGGACTCATCCTGGCGGTCGTCGGGACGATCATCGGCATCGTGATGTCGTTCGTCTACCTCTTCGCCTTCGCGCAGGGAGTGAGCGAGGAGATCGACAAGCTGCCCACCTCCTCTCCGTCGATCGAGGCCACGCCGAGCGAGACCGAAGGCACCGAAGGAACGGATGTGGGAGTTCGTCCGACCGCTCCTGAGGTCGCGCAAGGTCTGACGGCCATTCTCGCCTCGTCGGGTGCAGAGGGGTACACCGAGGCTCAGATCACCTGCCTCGCCGACCTCTTCGTCGCCTCCGACCTCGACAATGCGACGCTGCGCACGATCGCCGACAGCGACGGCACCCTCACCGACACCGATGCCCTGTACGGTGTCGCCGAGGTGCTCGGAGACACCAATGCGATCGCCGGGTGCTTGACGCCCTGACCCGCATCCAGTCTGCGAAGAAGGCCTCGGGAGCACGGTGCTCCCGAGGCCTTCTTCACGTGATCGTCTTCTCATTCGACACAGACCCCGCAGCGCCGCTACCGTCGTCACTGACGGCCCAGCCCCTGTGGAGAGGCCTGCGTGGCGAGAACGACCTCACCGCGCATCCGCCGACCGAGAAAGACGCACGGAACGCCTGATGACAACACCTGCCGGTTGGTACGACGACGGCTCCGGAAACCGACGGTGGTGGGACGGACTGCAGTGGACGGAGCACGTCGTCACCGGGCAACACGCACCCGCCACGGAGACGACCGCAGCCGGGACGACCGCAGCCGAGTCGATCCCCGCCGGGTCGGCTCCGGAGCCGGCCACACCTGTCGTTCCCTCCGCCGACGCCGAGCCGGCGCCCTTCGCGCCGCCGTACACGCTCGCCGGCCAGACGTTCTCTCCATCGGCTGCCGCAGCGCCCCAGACCAGCACGACCTCCGCGCCCTATGGCGGGTATCCGGCGGCCACGTGGCCGGTGGCTCCTTCTCCGCAGCCCGCGGCCGGAGTGCCGGTGGTGGGCATCTTCGGCCTGGTCGCCGTCGTCGTCGGCGTCGTCAGTGCCTGCATCCCCGCGATCGCGATCGCCGGGTGGGCGCTTCTCGCGGTCGGGTTCGTGATGTCGCTCGTCTCCCTGTTCCTCCGCGGAAGGAAGTGGCCGGGGATCACCGGTCTCGTCATCGCCGTGGTCGGTGCCGTCCTCGCGACCGCTGTGTCGTTCCTGGTGGTCGCGACGACATCGTCACCGGACACCGACGGCACGTCGTTCGGCACTCCCAGCGAACGGCCGACGGATGGCGGCAGCGCCACTGAGAGCCAGGATCCCTCGTCGATCGAGGGTGCCGAGATGGTGCCCTTCGCCGACCTCGAAGTGGGCGACTGCCTGCCATTGGTCGAGTACGGCGAAGACGAATTGGTGTTCGAGCTGCCCGTGGTTCCCTGTGAGCAACCGCACACCGACGAGGTCTTCTTCATCTACGACGTCGAGGACGGCGAATTCCCCGGCGACGACGTGCTGAACGAAAGTGCGTGGAACGGCTGTTATGAGGCGTTCGAGGCGTATGTCGGCAAATCCTACGAGGCTTCCGAACTCGACTTCTACAACTACCAGCCGACGAAGGCCACCTGGATCCGGGAGAACGACCGCACCGTGCAGTGCATCCTCTTCAGCTACGAGGATGTGACCGGGACCCTCCGCGACTCCGGGCGCTGAACGCGCGCGCGCAGCAAGAAGGCCCCGGATCGCTCCGGGGCCTTCTTCGTGGACTCAGTCCTCGATCTTGCGCTTACGCCAACGGATGCCCGCGGAGATGAAGTCGTCGAGATCGCCATCGAAGACGGCCGCAGGGTTGCCGGACTCCTGACCCGTGCGGAGGTCCTTCACCAGCTGCTGGCCGTAGAGGAAGTACGAGCGCATCTGATCGCCCCAGCTCGCGGTGATGTTGCCCGCGAGCTCCTTCTTCTTCGCAGCCTCCTGCTCCTTCTGCAGCAGCAGGAGTCGCGTCTGCAGCACGCGCATGGCGGCAGCACGGTTCTGGATCTGTGACTTCTCGTTCTGCATGGAGACGACGATGCCGGTCGGGAGGTGGGTGAGGCGCACGGCCGAATCCGTCGTGTTGACCGACTGCCCACCGGGGCCGGAGGAGCGGAAGACGTCGACGCGGATATCGCTCTCCGGGATGTCGACCTCGGTGGCCTCCTCCATCAGCGGGATGACCTCGACGGCGGCGAACGACGTCTGGCGCTTGTCGGCCGAGCCGAACGGGCTGATGCGCGCGAGGCGATGCGTTCCGGCCTCCACCGAGATGGTGCCGAAGGCGTAGGGCGCGTCGATCTCGAAGGTCGCCGACTTGATACCCGCGCCCTCTGCGTAGGACGTGTCCATGACCTTGACCGGGTACTTGTGCCGTTCCGCCCAGCGCAGGTACATGCGCATCAGCATCTCGGCGAAATCGGTGGCGTCGTCGCCGCCCGCGCCGGAGCGGATCGTGATGATCGCGGATCGCTCGTCGTACTCGCCGTCGAGCAGCGTCTGCACCTCGAGCTGGTTGATCAGGTCGGTGAGGGCGGCGAGTTCGGCACGGGCCTCCTGCGCGGAGTCCTCATCGCCCATCTCGTTCGCGAGCCCGACGAGCACCTCGAGGTCGTCGAGACGCTGAGCGATGCCGGTGATGCGGGCGAGCTCGGACTGACGGTGGCTGAGGGCGCTGGTCACCTTCTGCGCGTTCTCGGTGTCGTCCCAGAGGTCGGGGGCGCCGGCCTCCTCACTGAGACGCGCGATGTCGTCGCGGAGACGGGAGACATCGACGACCTCGCTGATGTCGCCGAAGGTGTGCCTGAGCGCCTGGATTTCGGCGGAGAGATCTAGTTCGAGCATGACACCTCAGCCTAACGTGCCGCCCGCCCGCGCGGGGACCCCGTCGTCCGAGACCCCCGGCCGAGCGGAGTACCGTGAAGCTGTGAGCAGCGCATCGACGGTCCTTCGCCAGTTCGGACCCATGGTGTACCTGCCGACGATCCTCTTCGCGCTCGGCGAAGGCGCCGTCATCCCGCTCATCCCGGTGCTCGCCGCATCCATGGGCGCAGACGTCGCGTTCGCCGCGCTCGTGGCCTCCGCGCTCGTCATCGGGCAGCTGTGCGGGAATCTCCCCGCCGGATGGGCGGTGGGCAAGATCGGTGAGAGATACACGATGGTGATCGCCGGCGTGATCGCGATCGTCGCCGGGATCGGGATGGTGTTCGCGCCGTCGCTGGGCGTGCTGGCGGCATCGGTGTTCCTTCTCGGGATCTGCGCGGCAGCCTTCGGTCTCGCCCGGCACGCCTTCATGACCACTCGGGTGCCGGTCGCGTTCCGCGCGCGCTCCCTCTCCCTTCTCGGCGGCAGCTTCCGCCTCGGCATCTTCATCGGACCGTTCGTGGCCGCAGGACTCCTGCAGCTGTTCGGGAGTGAGAGTGCGGCGATCTGGTTCTTCCTCGCCTGTCTCGTGGTCATGGTGGTGCTGGTGCTCTTCGGGCCCGACCCGGAGAAGATGATCCCTCCCGTTCCGGCGACCGCCCACGAGCGCTATCTGGAAGACTCCGGCGAGGCGGTGAGCGGGTCGATCCCGACAGTCGAACGCCTGGGCATCTTCCAGACGATGTGGCGCCAGCGGGCGGTGCTCGGACGCCTCGGACTCGGCGCCGCGTCGCTCTCCGCCGTGCGCTCGGCTCGTCAGGTCGTTCTGCCCCTGTGGGGGCTGTCGCTGGGATTGGACGCCTCGACCATCGCCCTCGTCGTCGGTGTCTCCGGGGCCATCGACTTCGCCCTGTTCTATGCGAGCGGTCAGGTGATGGACCGCTTCGGCCGACTGTGGGCGGCGATGCCCGCGATGGTGCTCATGGGAGCCGGCTTCCTCGCCCTGTCGTTCACGCACGATGTCGATGCGGCGGTGCTGTGGTTCGGTATGTTCGCCGCGGTCCTCGGTGTCGGCAACGGCCTGTCGAGCGGGATCCTGCTGACCCTGGGCGCCGACGTCGCGCCGAAGCATGAACCCGCGGCCTTCCTCGGTTCCTGGCGCACGCTCACCGACGCGGGCGGAGCGATCGCTCCACTACTGGTCTCGGCCATCACCGCTGTAGCCGCCCTGCCGTTCGCGGCGGCCGCGATGGGTGTGGTCGGTCTGGTCGGCGCCCTCGGCTTCCTGCGCTGGATCCCGCAGTTCGTCCCTCGCGAGCGACCGGAAGCAGACGACGACTCCTCCGAAGGAGAACAGGAATGATCTCGAGTCTGGAAGCGGACACCCACCGCCTGATCTCGGCCTTCGCTCCCCGATCGGAGCGCGACCGCGCCGCGCAGGCCGACTTCGCCTCGTTCTTCGGGGCGCACGGAGGCCCGGTGCATCGCGAGTCGGGCCCGGATCACCTCACCGCGTCGTGTGTCGTGTTCGATGCGTCGCTCGAACACACGCTGCTCGTCTTCCATCGCAAGGGGCAGTTCTGGGTGCAGCCGGGAGGTCACGTCGAGGACGGAGACGATTCGGTCCTGAGCGGTGCATTGCGCGAACTGCGCGAGGAGACGGGCATCGCGGTGGACCCGGCGGCCGCACTTCTCGCCTACGACCTCGACCATCACGGACTTTCGTCCCGCTTCGGCTCCTGCGCCTCGCACCTCGACGTCGGGATCGCCGTGGTCGTCGACCGCGACGCTGCCCTCACCGTGAGCGAAGAATCGGAAGACCTGCGCTGGTGGCCGGTCGACGCGCTTCCGGCCGAGGTGCCGCCGCAGCTCGCTCCTCGGCTCGACGGACTGCTCGCGCAAATGCGCGACCTCCGCTGATCCCCAGGGTCCGGTCACCGCAGGGTCCGGTCACCGCAGGGCGGTGCGACTCGTGGCGGTCGACTCCAGCGGGACGCCGTCGGGCACGAACACGGACACCAAGGGCGGACGCCACTCCGCCGTGACGGTGACTCGTGCGGTGACGCCGTCAGGCGTGCCGGCGGCGGTGATCGACGCCTCCCCCGGCAGCGCGGACACCATCGCCACGGCTTGCTGCTCGACGCCGTCATCCGTGAGTTCGGCACGCACGCTGCCGTCGCGTACCGCCAGGGTGAAGCCGTCCGCTCCGGCGAGCGCGGCGGAATCGGCGAGCGCATCCAACCGCTTCTGGGCGATGTAGAGATCGGTGGCGCAGACGCACACGAAGATCACGGCCAGAGCCAGAAGCACGTAGCCGAGGGTGAGGAGCAGCACGCTCCCCTCTTCGTTGTCGCCGACGGCCCCCGTCCCTGTCCGGGACCGGTCCCTCATTCTGCGCCCCACAGTCGCGACACCTTCTGCACCGCTTCGGCTTGCACGGGGACGGCGGTCGAGCGATCGAGTCCCAGCATCTCCGGCACCAATGGAAGTCGCACCGACGTGGTGACGGTGACGACGATGGTCGCCCCGGCCGACGGGCACTCGACCGCGCGTGGGGTGCAGGCGATCGTCAGATTCACCGCTTCCTCATCCAGACCGTACTCGTCCACGATCCCCGCCAACACGGCATCGCTCCTCTCCGCCGCCGTCGTCGCATCGGGTGCGCGCGCGACGACACGGGCGACGTGCCGTGCTGCTGCCTCCGCCCCGAAGGTCTGCTCCTGGATCGCACCGAGCGCGATCACGAGATAGATCAGGGGCACCAGAAGGATCACTCCCACCGCGATGAACTCGAGCGCGGCCGATCCCTCGTCATCCTTCTCCGAAAGTCTCGGCAGGTGCACGAGCCTCCACCTCCATCGCGAGGGGGAGGCCGATCAGTCCGAGCAGCGGAAACGTCGTGCGGACCCGGACGTCGACCGTCTCGTACGGCGGGGCGCCGGAGACGCCGATGCGGATGTCCTCGGCGTAGTCCGCCCCCACCGCGCGGGAGATGACGTCTCTGGTGCGTGCGATGCCCTCTTCCGGGGTCGTATCGGCGAGAGCCGCGTGGTAGGCGCCTTCGACGGCGGCGTCGTGCACCACGTTGCGCACGTACACCGCGAACGCGAGCTGCAGCACAGCGAGCGTGAGGGCGGTGAGGAGCGTTCCCACGAGCACGAACTCCACCGGGCTGGAGCCGCGATCATCCGCGCAACCATTCCGGTCCTCCATGTCAGAGCCCCGAGACCCTCTGGATCGCCTGCTCGAACAGCGAGGTCAGAGCAGGACCGGCGACGGCCCAGATGAGCACCACCAATCCTCCCGACTTGACGCAGTAATCTGCTCGCATGAGAAGAGCAATCCTGTACCTCCGCCTTTCGGTGTCGGACGCCAACGACGGCGTCTCAGACTCGATCCAGCGGCAGGAGGCGGACCTGAGGTCCTTCGCCGACTCCGAGGGCCTGGACGTAGTGCAGGTCCTCGCTGACGACGGTCTCTCCGGTCGGGTCGCGCGGGCGAACGCCGACGAGGCCTTGCGCGCCCTGGACGAAGGAGAGGCCGACGTTCTCGTCGTCTGGAAGCTCGACCGCTGGAGCCGTCAGGGCATCTCCGCGATGGGCCGCCTGGTTGAGGTGCTCGACCGCACCCCGGGCGCCGAGTTCGTCGCCTGGAAGGACGGCATCAGGTCCACGCAGGCTGGCTGGCGCCTAACCGCCGCCGTTCTCTCCGAGGTCGCTCGCACCGAGGCCGACAACACGGCCATGCGCGTGAGCGCCGCGATCCGGGCCAACCAGCAGGCGGGTCGCTTCAAGGGCGGCACCGTCCCGTTCGGCTACCGTCCCGCGCCCCACCCGTCCGGGCGGGGTCGCACGCTGGTGCTCGACGCCGCCGAGGTCGCCACGATCCAGCGCATGGCCGCCTGGGTCCTGGAGGGTCGTCCCATCAACGCGCTGACGGATGTCTTGGTCCGCGAGGGCGTCCCGACCACTCGCAGCCCCTATCGCCTGGCCCTCATACGCGGCGATGAGCCCTCTGCCCTTTCGCGGGGTGTCTGGTCGTGGCCCGCTGTCGCCGCGATCCTGACGGGTGACGCCGTGCTGGGTCGGGTCTCGGTCGGCAAGCCCGTCCCTGGTACTCGCCGCAAGGATTGGTCCCTCGTGCTCGGCGACGACGGACTGCCGCTTCAGCCTTTCCCCGCCGCCCTCGACTCCGAGTCTTCGGCTCGGCTTCGTGAGCGCGTGAAGTCGACAAAGGTTCCGAGCGGCAAGCCGCGCCGCGTCCCCCGCCAGGCCCGTCTGCTCAGTGGTCTCCTGTTCTGCGGCGTGTGCGGTTCCAAGCTCTGGGTGACTGTCCGCTCGGGTCGCACAACCTACACGTGCAGCCGGAAGGCCGGGGGTACATGCCCCGGCCCGAATATGACCGCTGAGTTCGCCGAGAAGGCGACCGTCGATGCATTCCTGTCGGAGCGCGGAGGCTGGCCCGAGGCCACGCTTGAGGAGTCTGTATCGCGCCCGGAGCATGCTGAAGAGCTCGCCGCTGTCCAGGCGGCGATCGATCAGACGGCTGCCCAGCTGACCCAGGATGACTCGGACGTGCAGAAGCTGATGCTGGCCCTCCAGACGCTCAAGGGGCGCCGTACGGAGCTCCAGGCGTCCCCGGTGACGATCACGCGCCGCTGGGTGCCGACGGGTCGCACCATCGCCGAGGCCTGGGAGCTGGCGGACGACTTCTCTCGCCGCGACCTCCTTGAGCGCTTCGGACTGCACCGCATCGAACTCATGCCGACTGCCTCGCGCGGCTCCAACGTCTTCCAGCCCGAGCGCCTCGTGCCTGACTGGGTAGACATGGACGACCCCGACGCCCCCGACGTTGTGGGCCGCGGGCTGCTCGTGCCGAAGCTGTCGCCGCCCGATCTAGCCGACCCCTCGGCGTACTACGCCCCAGATCACGACTAGGCGGGAGCTTCCCGGGGGCAAGTCGTCCATCCTCCCTATCACGCCAAGATGCGAAGTGAGGGGGCAAAACATGCACCGCCACGCGCCTCCCCAGGGTAGTTTCAGACCGGCTCCCGCCCGCCCCGATCCCAGTCGTACCAAGGCATCGGGGCGGGCCAGGGTAGTTAGGGCATTTCCAGCCCCGTGTGCATAGGTGTATATAGGTTTAATCTTTTGCCCCCCACCCTCGTTCAGCCCTCCCGAAAGGGGCCCCACATGCCTCGACGCAGGCCCTCCGTGCTCCTCGACCTCACCGAACAGCGTTGGGGTCCACGCTGGTGGTGGAGGTGCGTCTATTGCGGTCGCTCGATCCCAGACGGTGCCGTTGACCACTTCATCCCGAGGGAGCGCGGCGGCACCGACCTCCCGTGGAACCTGGTGCCGGCGTGCGGAAGGTGCAACTCGTCCAAGAAGCACCACGACCCCCACGAGTGGATGCGGTCAGTCGGTGTGGCCGACTCCGCGATCGCCGCGCTCGACGCGCTCACGCGGTCCCCCGAGTGGATGCGGGCGGGCTCGGGCTACCGGTACCCGCGCGCTGCGTCGCTCCAGTATGGTGCCACCGCGGACCTGACCCGAGACATTCCGCCATCCCCGCTGCCTCGCGACCTCGACCTCGTCTTCAAGATGGACCCTGACGCCTGGGCCCCGGTCACCGCGCTCCGCCGCGTGGCCGCCGACTACCTCGAGCACCTCGGGCGCCCGGCCCCGAGCACGCAGCAGCTCAACCGGGACTTCGAGTCCCGCGGCCTCACCCGCACCAAGCGCAGGGGCGTCTACGGGTACCGCGGCTTCCGCGTCCCTGCCGAGCTGGCCGCGGCTGGCCGGCTCACCGTGGGCCCGAAGGCCGCCGCCGCCGCCCGCCTCGCCGACCGCAAGGCCCGCGCCACGTACACCCCCTGGGACACCTGGCAC
>NZ_DFQP01000091.1:27443-27611 GCF_002377845.1 Microbacterium sp. UBA3486 | reverse complement strand
CTCGACGGCATCTGCGTGCCCGGCGGCTTCGGCATCCGTGGCATCGAGGGCAAGCTCGGCGCGCTGAAGTTCGCGCGCGAGCAGGGCATCCCGACGCTCGGCCTGTGTCTCGGTCTGCAGTGCATCGTCATTGAGTACGCGCGTGACGTCGCCGGCATCGTCGGGGCC
>NZ_DFQP01000091.1:0-27428 GCF_002377845.1 Microbacterium sp. UBA3486 | reverse complement strand
TCGGCGGCACCATGCGCCTCGGTCTGTACCAGGCAGCCCTGGCGGAAGGCTCGCTCGCCCGTGAGCTCTACGGCGCCCCCGAGGCCTCCGAGCGTCACCGCCATCGCTACGAGGTGAACAACGCCTACCGCGACCGTCTCTCCGAGGCGGGGCTGGTGTTCTCCGGACTCAACCCGGAGCTCGACCTCGTCGAGTACGTCGAGCTGCCCCGCGACGTGCACCCGTACTACATCGCCACCCAGGCGCACCCGGAACTGCGTTCGCGTCCGACCGCCCCGCACCCGCTGTTCCGCGGGCTGGTGGGCGCGGCGATCGATCGGCACCGCGCGAGCGAGCTGTTCGACGTCAGCGCGGACGACTGAATCGAGCAATCGAGCGATGATGACGGAGTCGACGGAGAGCCTCCGGGACGAGACCTTCGAGCCGGAGGTTCTCGAGAGCGACCTCGTCTATCGCGGCAGGGTCTGGGACGTGCGCTCTGACCGCGTGCGCTATGGCGACGGCGAGATCGTGCGGCAGTACGTCGCCCACACCGGCGCGGTGGCGATCGTCGCCCTCGACGAACAGGGGCGGGTGCTGCTGATCCAGCAGTACCGCCACCCGATCCGCCATCGTGATTGGGAGCTCCCGGCCGGACTGCTCGATGTGGAGGGCGAAGAGCCTCTCGAGGCCGCCCGGCGTGAGCTCGCCGAGGAGGCCGACCTGGTCGCCGTCCACTGGGAGCCACTGGTCTCCTCGTGGACGACGCCCGGTGGGAACGACGAGATCATCCATGTGTTCCTCGCGACCGGCGTCCGACCGTCCGGTGCGGCGCACGATCGCGAGGACGAGGAAGCGGATATCCGGGTGGAGTGGGTGTCGCTGGCCGATGCGGTCTCTGCGGTCATGGAGGGTCGGATGCGCAATGGGATCCTCGCGATCGGCGTGCTGGCGGCCTCGCAGAGGTTGCGCGACCGGGGCTGAGGATGCAGCTCGAGCGCGCCCTCGACGCCTACCTGCGTCATGTCACGATCGAGCGTGGTCTGAGCGCGCACACGATCGCGGCCTACCGGCGCGACCTCGAGGGATACCGGGAGTGGTTGGTCGCCGAGGGGATCGACGACACCGGCGAGGTGACGCCGGCGACGATCGACCGATTCATCGCGGAACGGGCCTCCGCGGAGCCGCCACCCGCGTCGACGAGCCTCGCACGCTTGCAGTCGTCGGTGCGGGGATGGCACCGCTTCCTCGCACGAGAGGGCATAGAGGCCGACGACCCGAGTGGTCGGCTCCGCCCGCCGAAGGCGCCGCGACGGCTGCCCAAAGCCCTCACGATCGAACAGGTCGAGCGTCTGCTCGCCGCGCCGTCTCCCGAGGCGCCGCTCGGCATCCGTGATCGCGCTCTGCTCGAGCTTCTCTTTGCGACCGGTGCGCGCGTGTCCGAGGCGATCGACCTCGATGTGGACGACCTGGCGCACGGCGATGTGCTGCGGCTGCGGGGGAAGGGATCCAAGGAACGCATCGTTCCGCTGGGTTCCTACGCGCGCGCCGCCGTGGACACGTATCTGACCCGTGTGCGCCCCGCCCTCGCCGCCAAGGGTCGCGCCTCGGCCCGGCTCTTCCTCGGGGCGCGAGGCGCCCCGCTCTCCCGCCAGAGCGCGTGGCTCGTCATCCGCGCGGCAGCCGAGAGCGCCCAGATCACCGTGGACGTATCGCCGCACACGCTGCGGCACTCGTTCGCGACGCATCTCCTGCAAGGGGGTGCCGACGTGCGTGTCGTGCAGGAACTGCTCGGCCACTCCTCGGTCGCGACGACGCAGATCTACACGCACGTCTCGGTCGACGCCCTTCGCGACATCTACGCGACGTCGCACCCGCGCGCCCGGTGACCTCGCGGCGCCGGCCTGGCGTCTGCCGCGTGCCGAGGCAGCTGAGCGGGGGCCCGGCCGGTACAATCGACCAAGCACGACGGAGCAGGAGAACGGGTGGCTGAGAAAGTGGCGAAGTCCAGGGCGAAGGCGCAGAAGGCCGACGAGACCCCCATGGGACCCACCGGCCGCCCCTATCACGGGTTCCCGATCCCGGAGCCGCTGAAGTCGCACGGCCCGGCGCGCATCATCGCGCTGTGCAACCAGAAGGGCGGCGTCGGCAAGACGACGACCTCGATCAACCTCGCCGCTTCCCTCGCGGAGTACGGCCGGAAGGTCCTCGCCGTCGACTTCGACCCGCAGGGTGCCCTGTCGGCCGGCCTCGGCATCCCGACGCACGATGTGCCGACGATCTACGACCTGCTGCTGGACACCAAGCGCGACGCGCACGATGCGATCGTGCACTCGAGCGTCGAGGGTCTCGACGTCATGCCGGCCAACATCGACCTCTCTGCCGCAGAGGTCCACCTCGTCAACGAGGTCGCGCGCGAGACGATCCTCGCACGGGTCCTGCGCCAGGTGGCGGGGGAGTACGACGTCATCCTCATCGACTGCCAGCCGTCCCTCGGCATCCTCACCGTGAACGCGCTGACCGCGGCGCACGGCGTGATCATCCCCCTCGAGTGCGAGTTCTTCGCCCTGCGCGGTGTGGCGCTGCTGATCGAGACGATCGACAAGGTCCGCGACCGGCTGAACCCGTCGATCACGATGGACGGCCTGTTGGCGACGATGTACGACCCGCGCACGCTGCACTCCCGCGAAGTTCTGGAGCGGGTCGTCGAGGCATTCGGCGACGATGTGCTGGAGACCGTGATCGGCCGCACCGTGAAGTTCCCCGACGCGTCGGTCTCGGGCGTGCCCATCACCGAGTTCGCCCCCGAGCACGCTGCCGCTCAGGCGTACCTGCGGCTGGCGCGGGAGCTGGTCGCCCGTGGCGCCGTCGCCTAGCGAGGGGCCTGTCGACGCAACGCTCGAGGAGAGCGCGGGCGATGCCGCGGCCACAGACACGGCAGGCTTCCGGGTGTCCCTGTCGAACTTCGACGGCCCCTTCGACCTGCTGCTGAATCTCATCTCGAAACATGAGATGGACATCACCGAGGTGTCGTTGAGCGCGGTCACGAACGAATTCATCGCGTATCTGGGGGAACTCGACGACGATGAGGACCTCGACCAGGCCTCCGAGTTCCTGGTCGTGGCCGCGACCCTGCTCGACATGAAGGTGGCGGGACTCCTGCCGCAGGGCGAGCTGGTGGATGCCGAGGCGGTGGCCCTTCTCGAGGCGCGTGACCTGCTGTTCGCCCGCCTGCTGCAGTACCGGGCCTTCAAGGAGGTCTCGACGTGGTTCGCTCGCTGTCTGCAGCGCGAGGATCGTCGACACGTCCGTGCCGTTCCCCTCGAGGAGAAGCACCGGCGGCAGACTCCGGAGCTCGTCTGGTCGCTGAGCGCCGACGACTTCGCCGCGCTCGCGCTACTGGCGTTCGCACCCAAGGAGATCCCGCACGTCGGACTCGACCATCTGCACGCACCGCTGGTCAGCATCCGCGAGCAGGCGGCGATCGTCGTGACACTGCTGCGTGGGACCGAGTCGGTGAGCTTCCGTGAGCTCGTCGCGGGCGTCACGGAGCCGGGCATCGTCGTCGCGCGCTTCATCTCGGTGCTGGAGCTCTATCGGCACGCGGCGCTGTCCTTCGAACAATTGGAACCGCTCGGCGAGCTGACGCTCCGCTGGGCCGCCGACTCCTGGTCGGACGAGACGCTGGCGACCCTGGGAGCCGATTATGACCGATGACGTGACGGAGACCGACGCTGTGATGGAGACCGACGACGCGGCGGGGACCGACCCCACGGGGTCGGAGGATCAGACCTCGGACGCTGCCGGGACGGCACCCGAGATTCCCCTCGCCGAGCGGGTCGAAGCGATCCTCTTCATCGTGGATGAGCCGATCGGCCTCGTCGCGTTGGCTGCCGCCGTCGGGTCGCCGGTGCCAGCCGTGCGTCAGACACTCGAGATGCTCGTCGAGGACTACGACGGCCGGAGCACGGGACCACGGCGCGGCTTCGAGCTGCGCGAGGTGGGCGGCGGGTGGCGACTGTACGTCCGCGAAGATCTCGATGCCATGGTGGCCGAGTTCGTCGGAGGGCAGGCCCCGGCGCGACTGTCGCAGGCAGCGCTCGAGACATTGGCGGTCATCGCTTACAAGCAGCCGGTGACGCGCAGCCAGGTCGCCTCCATCCGCGCGGTGAACGTCGACTCCGTCGTGCGCACGCTGCTCGCCCGCGGGCTGATCACCGAGCTGTTCGCGGACGCCGAGACCGGCGCGATCAACTACGGCACGTCCGACGCGCTTCTGCAGCACCTGGGCATCAACTCGCTCGACGAGCTGCCCCCGATCTCCCCGCTGCTCGATGACGGTGCAGACGGCTTCGACGAAGGGACCATCCGATGACAGGCTTCGACGCCTCGACAGACTCCGAGGCCGCGCCCGAGGGCGTGCGCTTGCAGAAGGTGCTCGCCGCGGCAGGCGTGGCCTCCCGCCGCGTGGTGGAGCAGTACATCGCCGAGGGGCGCATCCGCGTCAACGGCATCGTCGTGTCCGAGCAGGGGCGACGGATCGACCCCGAGCGCGACCTCGTCGACGTGGACGGTACCGCGATCCAGCTCGACGTCTCCAAGCGCTACGTCATGCTCAACAAGCCGACCGGCGTGGTGAGCAGCATGAAGGACGAGAGCGGCCGCCCCGACCTGCGCCGCTTCACCGAGAAGTACGAGGAGCGCCTCTACAACGTCGGCCGCCTCGATGCCGAGACGAGCGGTCTGCTGATCCTCACGAACGACGGCGCGCTCGCCCACGTGCTGGCCCACCCGTCTTTCGGCGTGACCAAGGTGTACATCGCGAAGGTCGAGGGCACAGTGCTGCCGCAGACGATCTCGAAGCTGACGAAGGGCATCGAGCTGGAGGACGGACCGATCGCCGCCGACAAGGCACGGCTGTTGGACACCTCCCGCGAGGAGAGCCTGGTGGAGCTGACGCTGCACTCCGGTCGCAACCGCATCGTGCGACGCATGCTCGCGGCGGTGGGCCACCCCGTCACCGAACTGGTCCGCCGGCAGTTCGGTCCGCTCCACCTGGGAACCCTCCCGGCCGGGAAGACGCGGGAACTGAGTAAAATCGAACTCGGCGCGCTTTTGACCCTGTCGCGCCGTGATTCCGGTGTCGCCGAGGCGCCAGGCGAGCAGGAGAACGAATGACCGATACGACGAGTGCGCCCACGGGGCGGAGAGCGGGCGTCGTCGCGCCGCGCCTCTCCGGTACCGTCCGCATCGTCGGCGCCGGACTCCTCGGCGCGAGCATCGGCCACGCCCTCCGCGCGAAGGGGGTAGATGTCGTCCTGACCGATGCCTCGCCCGCCCAACTGCGTCTCGCCGTCGACTACGGCGCCGGAAGGATCTCGAACGAGGACGATCAGCCGTCCCTGGTCGTTGTCGCGGTGCCGCCGGATGTCACTGCCGACGTGATCCAGGCCGAACTCGAACGGTTCCCAGAGGCCGTCGTCACCGACGTCGCGAGCGTGAAGCTCGAGCCTTTCCGTGCACTCCAGGCGCGCGGTGTCGACCTCACCCGCTACATCGGCTCTCACCCGCTCGCCGGTCGTGAGCGCGGGGGCGCCATCTCAGCGCGTGCCGACCTCTTCATCGGGCGCCCCTGGGTGGTGTGCCGTGATGAGGAGACGAGAGCCTCCGACCTCGCCCTCGTCGAGGCCCTCGCGCTCGACGTCGGAGCGACGCCTCTCGAGATGACTCCGCAGGAGCACGATCGTTCGGTCGCGCTGACCTCGCACGTGCCCCAGGTGGTCGCGAGCCTGCTCGCCGGTCGCCTCGCCGAAGCGGAAGAGGGGGCGCTCCGCCTTGCGGGCCAGGGCGTCCGCGACACCACACGCATCGCGGCATCCGCCCCCGAGCTCTGGGTGCAGATCCTCGGGGCGAACGCGGCACCCGTGGTCGAGATCCTCGATGCGCTGGCCTCCGACCTCGGCGAGATCTCCGATGCCCTGCGTGCGCCGAGCGCTCCGGGCGCCCGCCGCATCGTCGCCGAGACCATCCGGCAGGGGAACGACGGCGTCGAACGGCTCCCCGGCAAGCACGGACAGAATCAGCGTTTCGAAACCCTCGTCGTGATGGTCGACGACACCGCGGGTCAGCTCGGCCGGCTGTTCGGAGAGCTCGGCGAGCTCGGTGTGAACGTCGAGGACCTCCGCCTCGAGCATTCGCCCGGCGCGCAGTTCGGCCTCGCCGAGATCAGCGTCGATCCCGCGGCGCTGCATGGCGCGATCACCGGGCTGCAGGAACGTGGATGGCGCATCGCTGGGAGCACGAATGACTGATATCTCGACCTCTGCTGCGGACGCCTCGGCGACCGACGCGCACAAGTTCATCGCGATCGACGGGCCGGCCGGATCGGGCAAGTCCAGTGTCTCGAAGGCCGTCGCCCGCGCACTCGGTTTCGGCTACCTCGACACCGGCTCCGCCTACCGCGCACTCGCCTGGCATGTGCTCGATCGGGGCGCCGACACCGAAGACCCTGAGGCCGTGCGCACGGCAGCGGCAGACTTCCCTCTGACGCTGGGGCTCGACCCCGACGAGCGGACGGTGCTCGTCGGCGACGTCGAGGTCACCGAGGCCATCCGAGACCCGAGGGTCTCCGGCGCGGTGAGCGGCGTGGCACGCGTGCCCGAGGTTCGCGCGCAGGTCAATGAGCTGTTCCGCCGTATGGTGTCGGAGTCGTCGTACCCCGCCGTCGTGGTGGAGGGCCGTGACATCACGACCGTGGTCGCCCCCGACGCTCCGGTGCGGATCCTTCTCACCGCAGCTCCCGAGGTGCGGGCTGCACGACGTGCCGGCGAACTCGCCGGCGAGAACGCGGCTGCTGTCGCCGCGGCGCTGCACAAGCGTGATGCCTCAGACAGTGCCGTCGTCGACTTCCTGAACGCCGCAGAAGGCGTCGAGGTCGTCGATTCGACGGAACTCGATTTCCCCCAGACCATCGACGCCGTCCTCACGGTGATCGAACGAATCCAAGGAGCACACCGTGGCTGACGACGAATACGAAGGCGGCCCCGACCAGCTCGCCGAGAAGATGGACCAGCTCGACGAGCATCTCGCCGAGCAGCGCGCGGAGACGCTGCGCGCCGGCCTCTCCGACTACGAGCTGGACGATGAGGACGCGGAACTCCTCGCGGGCATCACGCTCGGCGAAGACGGTATCCACTACAGCCCGGCTCTTCCCGTGGTGGCGATCGTCGGACGACCGAACGTGGGCAAGTCCGCGCTGGTCAACCGCATCCTCGGCCGCCGCGAGGCCGTCGTCGAGGACACCCCCGGTGTCACCCGTGACCGCGTGACGTACAAGGCCGAGTGGGCCGACCGTCGCTTCTCGCTCGTCGACACCGGCGGGTGGGAGCCCGACGCGCGCGGCATCGACCGTTCGGTCGCGATGCAGGCCGAGGTCGCGATCGACCTCGCCGACATGGTGCTGTTCGTCGTCGACGCGATGGTGGGGGCGACGTCGACCGACGAGCACGTCGTGAAGCTGCTGCGCAAGAGCGGCAAGCCGGTGTTCCTCGTCGCCAACAAGATCGATGACGCCCGCCAGGAGCCGGAGACCGCAGCGCTGTGGAGCCTGGGCCTCGGCGAGCCCTGGCCCGTGTCGGCGATCCACGGACGCGGCGTCGCCGATCTGCTGGATGCCGTGCTCAAGAAGCTTCCCGAGGTCTCGGCCGTCGCGAAGCAGGAGATCGGCGGACCGCGCCGCGTGGCCATCCTCGGTCGTCCGAACGTGGGCAAGTCGTCACTGCTGAACAAGGCGGCAGGCGAGGAGCGCGTGGTCGTCAACGATCTGGCCGGCACCACCCGTGACCCGGTGGACGAGGTCGTGGAACTCGGCGGGAAGATGTGGCGTCTGGTCGACACCGCCGGTATTCGTCGTCGCGTGCACATGGCGCAGGGGGCCGACTTCTACGCCTCGCTGCGCACTTCGGCCGCGCTGGAGAAGGCCGAGGTCGCCGTCGTCGTTCTCGACGTCTCGGAGTCGATCAGTGAGCAGGACGTACGCATCATCGATCTCGTGCTGGAGTCGGGCCGCGCGCTCGTGCTCGCCTTCAACAAGTGGGACCGTCTGAACGACGACGATCTCGAGAACGCCGACCGCCGTCGCTACCTCGAGCGTGAGATCGAGCAGGATCTGGCGCACGTCGCCTGGGCCCCGCGGGTGAACATCTCGGCGAAGACCGGGCGTCACCTCGACAAGCTCGTGCCCGCGCTGGAGACGGCCCTGGAGAACTGGGACCGTCGTATTCCGACGGGCAAGTTCAACGCGTTCCTCGCAGAACTCGTGGCGGAGCACCCGCACCCGCTGCGCGGCGGCAAGCAGCCGCGCATCCTGTTCGGCACCCAGGCGTCGACGCGCCCGCCGACGTTCGTGCTGTTCACGACCGGTTTCCTCGACCCCGGGTACCGCCGGTTCATCCAGCGGCGTCTGCGCGAGCTCTACTCGTTCGAGGGCACGCCGATCGTGATCAACATGCGCGTGCGCGAGAAGCGTCAGCGCTGATCTGTTCCGGCGCATGTCGCGCCGTGGTGCTGTGACCCCGATGCTGTGAAAGGCTGAAGGGGTGACTGTCGTACCTCCTGCTTTCGGTGAACCGCGTCGCCCCGAGGGGCCGCGGAACCCCGGTGATGCCTGGGTGATCGCGGAGTCGGGGGAGAAGTACTGGGGGCGCTTCGGTGCTGCCGGGCTTCTCGCCTATGACCCCGCACGTGGCATCCTGCTGCAGCATCGTGTCGCGTGGAGTCACTTCGGTGGAACCTGGGGCTTGCCGGGCGGCGCACTCCACGAGGGGGAGAGCGCGATCGCGGGAGCGATCCGTGAGGCCCAGGAAGAGGCGGGCGTGCCGGACGGTGCTGTGCGCGCCCGGTTCACGAGCGTTCTCGATCTGGGTATCTGGTCGTACACGACCGTCGTCGCCGACGTCCGGGAGCCTTTCGAGCCAGTGATCAGCGACCCCGAGAGCGTCGCGCTCGAGTGGGTGCCGGTCGATCAGGTGTCGTCACGACCGTTGCACCCCGGTTTCGGTTCGTCGTGGCCGGCGCTGCTCGAACTGCTCGACGTGCGGCCGGCGATCGTGGTGGATGCCGCGAATGTCGTCGGCTCGGTCCCTGATGGGTGGTGGAAAGACCGCGCGGGCGCCGCAGCTCGTCTTCGTGCGCGTCTGGAGGGACTGGCGGTCCCCGCGCACGCGCTGGAACTCGCGGGCGATGAGTGGTTCCCCGACGTGTCGATGGTGGTCGAGGGGCAGGCGCGAGGTATCGAAGACCAGGCCGGCACGGTCTCGGTCATCCGCGCGGAAGCCGCGGGTGATGACGCGATCGTCGCCGAGGTCGAGCGCCGTGTCGCGATGCAGCAGCTGGTCGTGACCGTCACGAGCGATAGGGGCCTCCGCGATCGCGCCGAGAGCGCCGGAGCCGCGCACATCCGTTCGGCCGGGTGGTTGCTCGATCTCTTCGCGGCCAACGGCTGACTTTCGCCCCAAGCCCCGCGCACTGTTCCCGCGCGCTGTTCCTAGCGCGCTGTGGTCCTAGCGCGGGTCCTGCGCGCTGTGGTCCTGCGCGCTGGGGTCCTGGGCGCTGTGGTCCTGACGTCGTGATTCAGACGAACATCACGCGCCGGGGCGGCGGGTCGGCATAGTCGCGGCCCAGCGGACTGTGCCACGTGATGCTGCCGTCCTTTTCCTGCTGAGCGGTCCAGCGATACGGATCGGGAATGTCCGGATGCTTGAGCGCGTGGTGGCCCCGGCAGAAGTGGCCGAGGTTGTCGAGCCTGGTCTTCCCTCCCTTCGCATGATCGTGGTTGTGGTCGATCTCGCTGCGGTGCGCCGGCATGCGGCACCCCGGGAAGCGGCAGTGTCGGTCACGCGCGCGCAGGAACCGTCGCATCCCTCGGTCGGCGTATAGGTGTCTGTCTCGACTACCATGCCTGTCGGGTCGAGGAACAGACGGGTCCAGCCGGTGTTGCGCCCCGCCAGCTCCCGGACGATGTCGGGGCTCAGGGGGCCGAGTCCGTCGAGCTCGGCAGGGCGGTCGTCGACGCCGGTGAGCGTGGTTGCCGCGACGGTCACCTGAATGCGGGCCTGGATGCCGTCGAGGGCGTCGCCGTGTGTGGTGCTCGGCTCTGCGGTCAGGAGCAGATCCGAGAACAGGTCCGCCTCGGTCTGCTTCCACGTTCGGGTGTCGGCCGGGAAGTGCGTCACTTCGGGATCTGTCGCGAACGTGTCACCATCAGCACCGTGGATCACGCCACCATCGACGAAGTCGACCGATGGGTCGTCGAGGGGAGGCTCATCGGGGTGGTCTACCTCGTCGTCGAACCACCAGGGCTGGGGCAGGATCTCGCGGGTGTCTCGGGCCCGCACGACTTCGCGCGTCATCCGGTTGAGCCGGTCGGAGATCGCGGTGGCTATCCACTCGGGGAGCACCGCCGTGAGAAGTGCCAGGCCGTCGTCGAGTGCCCTCACCGTCACACATCGTTCTTCTGCAGCGCGACGGTGCCTCTCCACGAGCGTCTCGCCGACGAGGGCAGCGGCGACCTGGCGTGCATGGGCGCGCGTGCGCGCTGCCGTGTCGCGTTCGGCGACGACGAGCGCTGCGGTTTCGAAGAGTTCCATGACCGCGGGATCGGCCTTCCTGTTGCGGATCGCTTCGGCGACGAGCGCGCAGGCCCTGGCGATCTCTCGCACATGTCCGACGCTGATCATGCCGTCGGCGAATGCGGCACGGACGGCCGGGAGATGGGTGTGAAGGGTATGGGCATCGGCGAAGGCGAACTCCATCGAGCCTTTCGACACGTGTCCGGCAGCGGAGAACTCCGCGATCATCGAGCGATGGATCGCCTCGCGATGAAAAGGGCTCGCGGAGACATCGGCGTCGTGGATGGCGATCTGCTCCGTCAGCAGGTCTGCGGCCTCGGCTTCGAGTGCGGCGATCCGACGTCTCGTGTCGACCCACGCGTCCAAGACGCGCCGTCGTTCCTCGAGATCGAGGTCGAGATCAGTCGAGAGGGCCATGCCTCAAGAGTAGAACAAAGCTTCGAATATCGTAAGGTGTGGTGGTGGTGCATGCCGAGATATCAGTGAAAGCTCTCGTCGTTCCGCCCCCGCAGCTTGTCGATGTCGCGGCGTTCTCGCTTGGTGGGGCGCCCGGCCCCGCGGTCGCGGAGTCCCAGCGCTGCCTGGGGTTCGCGCTCGGGAGTGCGATCCTCGTAGGCGAGCGCGGCCACCGGGGCCCCCACACGTTTGACCAGAAGCTGACGGACGATGAGGATCCGATCGAATCCCGCGATGCGTATGCGCAGTTCATCTCCGATGCGAACCTGCTGCGCGGCCTTCACCTTGTCTCCGTTCACCCGTACATGCCCCGCTCGGCATGCAGTCGTCGCGGCCGACCGCGTCTTGTAGACGCGGATCGCCCAGAGCCAGCTGTCGACGCGGGCGGCATCCATCAGGTGCTCCTCTTCCGCAGTGTCACGAGGGCGCCGGCGACGATCAGGCCTTGGCCGATCGTATAGGTGAGCATCACTGCAGGGCTGCTCCAGGACGGCAGCGAATCGGGGAGGAACAGGCGGAAGGCGAGGATCGTGTCGCTGGCGAGGAAGAAGGCCCCGCCGACGGCGATGAGAGGGTGACAACGCGCCGAGAATGCCGCAGTTCCGCCGAGCACGAGCCCGTAGGCGGCGACGGCGATGAACAGATCGCCCGTGTGCGAACCCAGGGTCGTGATCATGCCCGCCCACCAGGCGGCGTACACCAGCGCCCACCAAGGCATGCGCCGGACGGACAGGTGGCGCGCGAACAGCACGATGTATGCCACGTGGGCGATGCCGAAGAAGGTCAGCATCAGAGGCAGCTCCGGGCCCTGAGGGAAGAAGGTGCCGGCACCGTCGCCGAGCCAGGAGAACGACAATGCCGCGACGAGGAGGACGAGCGTGATTCGCGGGGAGAGACGTCGCGCGGAGACCAGCACCGGAACGGCCAACAACGGCATCAGCAGCAGCTTCGTGGTCGCAGCGAGCGGGTTGTCGATGGCCAGGAGGATGACGTGCAGGAGGGACACCACCGCGAACGGGAGAAAGGCCCACATGAGAGCGTGGCGCGGGGAGCGACGTTGCATCCCGCCATCGTAGGGTTCGCCCTGACCGGGGGCGACGGGCATCGTCGTCCCCCGCGTCGGACCCGGCGTCATCCCGCTGTTCACGATTCGACGGTGACCTGCGCGACGCTGTCATCGACACCGAGGTGCACGGCCGGCCAGTAGCCTTCGGGGAAGTGCTCTCCGCAGTTGTCGGTGAGGTGCAGGATGACGGTGCCGTCGGAAGCCGCCTCGATCGCCTCGATCGTGAGGTCGGAGGCGGCTTCGTCGAGTTCCTGAGGTTCAGGGGCACCCGTGCTGAAATTCGCGACGACCGCGTCGGTGGCGATCCGGTGCACGATGTCCAGTCGCTTCACCGCGTCACGCATGCGGGGAAGGAGCGGTGCGACCTCGTCGGAGCTCGTGCCCTCCAGCATGAGCTCGACCTCGGTGCCCTCGACGGAGGTGGTGCCGACGAACCAATCGTGCGTCAGTACCGTGCCGTCGGTGAGTTCCGAACGGGCACGGGTGAACGTGCCGAGTTCGGGATCGTCGATGGTCGCGTTCTCGTCGGTCATGCCTTTCACGCTAGTGGCTTCTGGGCGATCGTCAGCATGGGGCGAGATCGAGGGCGACCAGCGCGCGACCTGGTTTGAGCTCGGTCTTCTCGGTGAAGCCGGCGGAGAGGAACGTGCTCAGGGTGCCGTGGAACAGGTCGTTGGTGCGCTTCCTCTCACCCCCGGTGTCGACGGGATACCCTTCGATCAGGCGGGCCCCAGAGTTTCGGGCGTAGTCCACCGCCGCGCGCAGGAGTTCGAGGTTGAGCCCGGCACCGCGGTGTTCTCGGCGCACCACGAAGCACGTCACTGCCCACACTGATTCGTCGTGGAACGGCTCGGTGCTGGCCGCCGCGATGATGCGGGTGCGGGGAACACGCGCCTGGCGGGTGCGGGGACCGATGCGGATCCAGCCCGCGGCCTCGCCGTTGACGTAGGCGATGATTCCCGGCGGCGGGCCGTCGTCGATCTCGGCGCGGAACATCTCGATGCGTTGCGGAGTCGTTGTCGCGTTCCAGTCCTTGTTGCTGAGCACCGGCCAGATGCACTGGCAGCTTGCTCCATCCCCGCCGCCGGTGAGCGCGTGCTGCACGTCATCCCAACGAGCGGTCGTCGCCACCTCGGTCGTGATCGTCACCATGCCGTGACGCTACGCCGGGCATCCGACACTCGCAACGCCTCGGTTCGCGGAGGGGGTGGAGATACGGCTAAGATAGGGGAGTTGCCTGCGCGAGAGCGCAGAACAACGGGCTGTGGCGCAGCTTGGTAGCGCACTTGACTGGGGGTCAAGGGGTCGCAGGTTCAAATCCTGTCAGCCCGACCGCAAAGCCCCGGAGAACCGCGAAGTATGCGGATCTCCGGGGCTCTTTTCATGTCCGAGAACGCTACTCGGATCCGTCGTCTCATGTGCGTCTCACATGGGAAGGCACGGCGCGATCGGATCGCGCGCAACTGACCGAGTCCGAGTGCCTCTGCGCGGCGCTGTTAGACGCCGCCGCTGGCCTCGTCGACGCGGTTCGGTCAGGCGTTCGAGTATGTGCGGAGTGTGTCGGTTGCGTCCGTGTGGCCGAGCATCAGGTGTGCGAGCTTGACGTCTGTTCCGGCGGCGATGGTGTTCGTCGCCGCGACGTGGCGTAGGCCGTGCTCCGATTGGTCGGTAGCCGCTCGAACCGTGCGACGATCCTTCAGTCAGGTTGGGCGCCGATTCCGCTCTCAAGCACGCCATCGCTGGTGCAGATATCTGCGCCGACGACGCTTCACATCCGCACGCCGGGATCAACGCTCAGAACGACCGCCGCAAACTCTGAACATGGGCCCCCGCCGCCTTCGGTCGATTGGGGGCCCATGGCGCTCCTGCGATCAGGCCGTGGGTGCTCCGATGTACCCAGCGAGGAAGGTGAAGGTGTCCCAAGTCACACCAGGAACCTTCGAAAGTTCCGGCAGCGGCATGACGTCCGTGGCGCCGAGGTCGCGTAGCGTGTTGACCTGCATGCGGAAGTCGTTGTACTGCTGCTGACTGGCGAAGTCCGTCTTTCCCCCGTATCGCAGGTGGACGACCGTGCCGTTGGGGACCTTTACGATTGCTTCCACGTTGTTCTCCGTTGCTGTTGTCTCGGTCGGCGCGGTGTAGTCGCCCGTGTATTCCCAATGCCAGTTCTCGATCTGGCTGAAGTATCGCCCTGTCCACGCCCACTGGTACGCGCCGGCGTTCGCCTGCAACCAGCGGTGCGACGGACTCGACGAGCTGCTGTAGATCTCGCCGCCAAAGTCGACTGCGATCGCCCAGCCATGTTTGGACTTGCCAACGCGTTCGGCGAGGTTACCGCCCGCTTGATAGGCATCCCAAGCTCTCTGCTGGCCCGCGAGGTCGCGGTAGCCGTCGTTGACGGGGAGGTTGCGGCCGAACGCCGCCCGGAAAGCCGCATTGAGTCGCTCGATCGCCGCGCACGCATCCTTGCGAAGACGATGCCGCGTGTCCCACGAGATCGGAACAAGCACCTCCGGCGGAATCTGTCCGTTTGGATACGGACCCCAGTCGGCGCGCGCGGAAGATGCCTGTCCGACAACCGGGCCCGCAGCAGCGACGAGGGCGGCGATAGCGGCTGCCGACAGAAACCGTCGTCGAGATACGGAGGATGGTTGTGAAGGTGATGGTGCCTCCGGAGCGGCATCCATGATGGTGCCAGGCGGAGGTACTCCGCGTGGTGCTGTCATGAAATCAACGTATCTGAGCCCCGATGCTGTGACTGACAGCGTCATCCGGTGGCCGTGTCCTGGGTGAGGCTGGCGGAGCCCGGGCTCATCGATGAAGCGCCCGGGCAGGTATGGATCCGGGATCTGGCGGATGGCTCGTTCATCTGAGCTTCACGCACAGATCGCCAGGCCCATCAATGGTGGGCCTGGCGATCTGACGGTCATCGCGTCTGGGAGCGGAACCGCAACAGCAGGAACGGCGTCACGCCGGCCAGTAGTTCTTCTTGACCGTGACCTCTTCGATCTTCGCGGTGCCGCCCACCGACCGCACATGCGCGTAGAGCCGGACCGGACCGACCAGGGTGTAGGGCATCACGTACTGCGCGTGTGTGATCCCGTCGCTCGATACCGTCTTCGGGATCTCGACGGTGGGCTGCACGAAGGACTGGGCGACGGCGCCGGCTGAGTTCAGCGCCTCTGCCACCACGCGGAGTTGAAGGGCGGAGGCAACCCCTGATGCGCGGAGGTTGACGACGACATCCCCGGTCTCTCGCCGACCTGCGGCGAGCACGGCGAGGTAGAACTCCGTGGGTCCGACGCGCACCGGCATCCAGGAGTTCGCCGGAATGACGGTGTTCCAAGCGTAGGTTGTGGACTGATGGGTGGGCACGGGATCCTCCGGGGCGGCGGGTTGAGCGGGTGAGTTGTCGATGACGTAGTTCTCGAAGTCGACGGTGTTCCTGAATCCGAGTTGGGCCGGGGACCCGCCGATCCAGAGCGACACGTGTACGTGCGCTCCGTAGCCGGTCTCGCTGTCGAAGCCGGATGCCCCCGAGTAGGCGATGATCGCTCCCTGCTCCACCCGGGTGCCGACGCGGACCACGCTGGAATCAAGATGCAGGTAGCGAATGTAGTTGCCGTCGTCCGCGCGAAGCGCCAGATAACGACCGGTCGCCGTAGACGTGGTGTCCTTGCGGTCGACGATGAGGCCACTCGTCACGGCCATGACCGGCATGCCCCTCGGCACGGAGTAGTCGGTGCCCGGCTCCGCGGAGTTGCGGTTGCGGTGCCCCTGCCACGAGTCGGAGATCGGTGCGTAGCCGCACGGTCGGATGTACGTTCCGGCAGCGGCCGCGCTCTCTCCCGGCGCCAGGAAGTTCATTCCGAGCATCGCCGCACCGCCAACGACACCGGACGCGATCAGCGCCGACCTACGGGTCAGCGTGGGAAGTGTCAGCGATTTCGGCGGCGCCTCCGCTTGTTCTGCGCCGCACATCAGCGATCGCCGCCCTCGTTCTTTCCGTCGATCAGCTTCTGGATCTGGTCCTCGGGAAGGCGTTCGATCGAGGCCGACGACAGGCCGATGTCGGGGCTGGACGGAGTGCCGCCGATGGTGCACTGCGCCTCGCCCTCGAAGCCGGCTGTCTGGGCGGGAACGAGCACGAGCCAGTCCGGGCTCACGTTGCGGTGCTCGATGCGGCTGGAGGCGGAGTCGAACTGCACGTCCCCAGCGAATCCCGATCTCGTCGCATCGATGCAGATGGTGACGAGCTCGTCGGCGGTGAATTCCCCGAACTCGGCGGAGCTCGGGCTGGGTGTGGGGGTGGGGGCGGCGGTGGGCTCTGAGGTGGCGCTCGGACCGGGCGTGGGGTTCGAGCTGGAGGTGGGGATCGCACTGGAGGGGGTTGAGCCGGAGGCGCATCCAGCGAGAGCAACCGCTCCGAGAGCCAGCACGGCTCCCAGGGCGAAGCGTTCGAGGCGGGGAGATCTCATGCTCTGAAAGTAGCAGCGGGAGGGCGCCGGACCGGGTCAGCCCGTCCGCCCGGCGCAAATCCGCGTTCAGAAGTCGGATCTCTCGGAGCGCGCGGTGTCGACGGATGTCGATCATGTCGCACTGGTGCGAAGGTGAGGCGGGCGAGGATGATGTCGTGCATCGGTCTCGGAGGATGGGCTCGCCCCGCCGCGAGGAATGACGGGATGAAGGAAAGGTGTACCGGAGTGATGACGAACCTCACCATCGGAGCAGCGCTCGAGGACCCGCGGATTCCGGTCGATCTCGACGCCCGGCGCTTCAACAGGCATACCTTCTGGGTCGGGCAGAGCGGCAGCGGGAAGACCTATGCGCTCGGCGTCGTGTTGGAACAGCTGCTCCTGCACACCGAGCTGCCGATGATCGTCCTCGATCCGAACAGCGACTTCACGCGCTTGCGGGAGACACGGGCCTCCGCAGGAGCATCCGATACCGACCGCATGGCGGAACTCGACATCCGCGTGTTCCGCTCCGGCGCGGGTGAGGGTGAGCGCCTGCACGTGCGTTACGTCGATCTGGTGCCGGCATCGAAGGCAGCCGTTCTGCAGATGGACCCGATCGCGGATGCGGAAGAGTACAACGCTCTGCTCCATGAGGAACGAGATGCGCACGTCTTCGACGGTCGCGATATGCTCCCCGGTCTGCGAGCCTCGGGCGACCCCGCCCGGGTGCGGCTCGCGAACCGCATGGAGAACCTGCAGGTGCTGGAGTGGGCGCTCTGGTCACGCGGCGCGGGATCGGTCATTGACATGATCGAAGAACGCCCACGAGCCACGGTCCTCGACCTGGGCGGCTTCGAGCACCCTGCCGAGCCGAAGGTCGCGGCCCTCGCCGTGCTCGAACATCTCTGGGCACACCGTGAGGAACGACGGCCCGTCCTGATCGTCATCGACGAAGCGCACAACCTCTGCTCGCCGAATCCCGAGACCGCCGTCGAACGAGCCCTCACCGAGCAGCTCGTGCAGATCGCGGCCGAGGGGCGCAAGTTCGGGCTCTGGTTGCTGCTCTCCACACAGCGTCCGACGAAGATCCACCCCAACGTGCTCTCGCAGTGCGACAACCTCGCGCTGATGCGGGTCAACGCGCCCCGCGACCTCGCCGAGCTCGCCGACGTCTTCGGATTCGCCTCCGAGGACGCCATCCGCCGTTCCGCCGACTTCGTGCAGGGGCAGGCGCTGTTCGCCGGCGGCTTCATCTCGGCGCCGACCTTCGTGCAGATGGGGGAGCGGATCACCGAGGAGGCGGGCGGCGATGTGAAGGTCCCGTTGCGCGTCGAGGGATGATGGGAGCTCCAAGGTAGCGATGGCACGACGGATCAGGAGCAGCACCGGGGATGGACAGGCGGAGAACGACTGCGGATGACGGGATCCTTCGCGTGCACAGGGCCCTGCGATCGGGATTCGGCACCGAGGCCGCGGTGTACGGCACGATTCTCGTCAGCGGCCTGGTGGCCGTGTCCTCGGCGCACGGGGAGACATCACTGGCCGTGCTGGTGACGGTCGCCGTCACGGTGCTGGTGTTCTGGGGTGCTCATGTGTATGCCGGCACTGTGGCCAGGGTCAGCGATCACGATGAACGCGAGCACGGTGAATCCGTCGGGGTTCGGGCGGCGTTCGCCGCGTCGGTGAAGCACTCCTTCGGCATGCTCAGCTCGGCGACCGTGCCGGCGGTCTTCCTGTTGGCCGGCACGACCCGCGTCATGCCCGACGGGCTCGCGAACGACCTCGCGCTCTGGTCTGGTGTCGTGATCCTCGCGTTCCTCGGCTATGTGGCCTTCCTCCGTCGGGGGAGCCCCCTGCTCACGCGCGTGCTCGGCGCCCTGGGGACGGCGTCGTTCGGTCTCGTCTTCGTGGTTCTCAAGGCTCTCGTGCACTGAGACCGGTGAGCCGCGTCGGGCTTGCGGTTTCGGCATACGGGGCTAGCTTGAACGCCAACGACCACGGCGGAACGAACGAGGGAGAATGCGCATGACTCACCGGATCGGCTACCTCATCGGGAGCCTCGCCCATGACTCGATCAACCGCGTCGTCGCGACCGCCCTCGTGAAGCTGGCACCTCCCAGTCTCGAGATGGTCGAGATCCCGATCCGCGATCTGCCGCTGTACAACCGCGACGACGAGCTCGATCCGGTCGCCGCCGTGACCACGTTCAAGCGGGCGGTGGAACAGGCGGAGGGACTGCTGATCGTCTCGCCCGAGTACAACCGTTCGATACCGGGTGCGTTGAAGAACGCGATCGACTGGGGCTCACGCCCCTGGGGTCACAACTCGTTCGCGCGCAAGCCCACCGGCATCATCGGCGCGTCCACCGGGGCCATCGGCACCGCCGTCATGCAGTCGTCGATGCGCAGCGTGCTGAGCTTCCTCAACGCCCCACAGCTCAACGCGCCCGAGGCGTACCTGACGTATCGACCGGAGATGTTCGGCCCGGACGGCGAGGTCGAGGACGACGGCACGAAGAAGTTCCTGGAGCACTACATGGAGGAGTACGCCGCCTTCGTCGAGCGTGTGCTCTCTCTCACGGCTCCCGGCCACGTCGGCGACCCGGACTAGTCGGGCGTCGCGTCGGGGAATGCGGCGCGGCTCGCCGCTGTGATCACGGCGGACAGGCTCGCGGAGAGGACGGAGCGCCCGCGGCCTGCCGACCAGGCGACCCCTTCTTCCGTGCGGTGCTCGAGGAGGATGAGCGCCTCACCGTCGGCGCTGGATCCGACGCTGGTCTGGTGCAGGCTCACGACGTCGACACGGATTCCCCGGGTGTCGAGTGCCGCAGTGAGGGCCTCGACCGGACCACCTGCCGCATGGGTGCTCGTGTGCTCGCGCCCCTCGATGTGCAGCGTGATCCGTGTGCGGGACTCGCCGTCGGACTCGGCGGTGTCGTACGAGACGAGCGCGATATCGGTGCGGGCACCGGTGCCGAGGTACACCTCCCCGAAGACCCTCCACAGCTCCGATGCCGTGACCTCGGTGCCGATCGTGTCCGTGTGCCGCTGCACGTGTCGCGCGAAGTCGATCTGCAGGCGGCGGGGTAGTTCGATCCCGTACGCCGTTTCGAGCAGGTAGGCGATCCCGCCTTTCCCCGACTGCGAGTTCACGCGGATCACCGCGTCGTAGTCGCGGCCGATGTCGGCGGGGTCGATCGGCAGGTACGGGACCCGCCATTCGATCTCCCGTTCGTCGCGGCCCTCGGCCGCAGCCCGAGCGCGATGCTCGGAGAAGCCCTTCTTGATCGCGTCCTGGTGGGTCCCGCTGAATGCCGTGTGCACCAGGTCGCCGACATAGGGGTGGCGGGCGTGCACCTCGATCCGGTTGCAGTACTCGACCGTGCGGCGGATCTCGTCGATGTCGGAGAAGTCGATCATCGGGTCCACGCCCTGCGCGTGCAGATTCAGGGCGAGCGTCGCGATGTCGACGTTGCCCGTGCGCTCGCCGTTGCCGAAGATGCAGCCTTCGACCCGCTGCGCGCCGGCGAGCACCGCGAGCTCGGCGCAGGCGATGCCGGTCCCGCGGTCGTTGTGGGGGTGCACCGACAGGATCACGGCATCGCGACGGGCGAGGTGCTTGTGCATGTATTCGATCTGGTCGGCGTACACGTTCGGGGTGGCGACCTCGACCGTGGCCGGGAGGTTGAGGATCACCGGGCGCTCGGGGGTCGCCTGCCACAGGTCGGTCATCGCATCGCAGATGTCGATCACGTAGTCGGGTTCGGTCAGATTGAACACCTCGGGAGAGAACTCGAACCGCACGTTCGGCAGGTCTCCGGCGAACTCCCACACGTCACGGCCGCCGGAGAGGATGAGCTGCGTCAGCGCTTCGCGTTCGTGTCCGAGCACCAGGCTGCGCCAGGTCGGGGCGGTCGCGGTGTACATGTGGATCACGACCGGATTGGCGATGCCCCGGATGGAGGCGACCGTGCGTTCGATGAGGTCGCGACGCGCGGGCGTGAACACCACGATCGTCACGTCATCCGGGGCGATGTCGCTCTCGGCGATGAGCCGCACGAAGTCGTAGTCGGTCTGCGACGCCGACGGGTATCCGACCTCGATCTCCTTGTAGCCCATCCTCACCATCAGCTCGAAGAAGCGGCGCTTGCGCGCGGGGTCCATCGGCTCGGCGAGCGCCTGGTTGCCGTCCCGCAGATCGACGGGCACCCAGAGCGGGGCCGCGGTGAGACGCCGTGTCGGCCAGTCCCGCTCGGTGAGGGGCACGTCGACGCGGGAGTAGACGTCGCGGTAGCGGTGCGACGGCATCGGGGAACGTCGCTGCCTGTTCCAGGTCGGCGTCCGGTCGGAGCCGGTGTCGGTATCGAGGTCGGCGGCCGGGGAGGGGTGGGGGAACGATGTCGTGGTCATGGCGGGTGCGGTGTCCTTCTTCGAGGGTCTGCGACCGGCACACGTTCGACTCCACGACGGGGAGCCGGTCCGGCTACGTCCCGCCGTGGCGACGAAGAAGAAGGTGCTCTGACGAGAACATGGCTAGACTGTAACACAACTCCTCAGACAAGTAGACGAGAGGCTGGCATTGCGCATGGCACAGGTGAGGCGAGAACCCCTGGCGGATCAGGCTGCGGCACTCCTGCTGGAACGGATCCGCGCCGGAGAATGGGCACTGGGGGAGAAGCTCCCCGGGGAGACGACGCTCGCGCCGCAGCTCGGAGTGGGACGCTCCACCGTGCGCGAGGCGATCCGCCAGCTCGCCGGGCGCGGGGTGCTGGCCTCACGACAGGGCGCCGGCGTCTTCGTCATCGCGCTCGATGCGCCCGAGGACTGGGACGCGGTGCTGCGAAAGGCCGGCATCGTCGCAGTGATCGAAGCGCGCATCGCGATCGAGACCGAAGCCGCCGCGCTCGCCGCCGCGCGACGCACGCCCTCAGACCTGCGCAGCATCCGTCGCGCCTTGGCCGATCGCGATGCGCATAGGTCCGACATCGACAGTCACGTCGATGCCGACACCGCGTTCCACCGCGCGGTCGTCGCCGCGTCGCACAACGCCGTCCTCCTCGACCTGTTCGACAGCTTCACCCCCCGGCTGCGTGAAGCCATGGTCGAGATGCTCCGCATCCGACGGGAGTTCGGCGACGATGCCGACCACGACGCCCACGCCGCCCAGGTCGACGCGATCGTCGACCGCGACGAGGGCGCTGCTGCCGCGAGGAGCCGTGCACACCTCCTCACACTGCGGGACGCGCTGGCATGACCGAGGAGAAGCCTCGTGTGAACCGCCCGTCCGACGTGCTGGTGCTGAGGGGGGTCGACGTCATCCGCGGCTCGCGCCAGATCCTGACCGGCGTCGACCTCACCGTCCGTGCAGGGGAGCACTGGGCACTCATCGGCCCCAACGGTGCGGGTAAGAGCACGATCCTGAGCATGTGCGGCGCGGAGGCGCACCCGACCCGAGGGTCCGTGCATGTGCTCGGGCAGCAGCTCGGGCGGGTCGAGATCCGCCGGCTGCGTGAGTCGATCGGACATGTGAACCCTCGTCATCCGCTGCGCTCGCCGCTGACGGTGCGGCAGATCGTCCTGACCGGCGCGACGGGGACGACGCAGATGATGAACCGCTGGGAGCCGTCGCCGTCGCTCATCGCGAGGGCGGACCACCTCATCGGGATGCTGGGTCTCGGCGGGCAGCAGGACGCCACCTGGCCGACCATGTCGCAGGGGGAGCGCGGCCGGGCACTGATCGCGAGAGCCCTTCTGCCCGACCCCGCGTTGCTGCTGCTCGACGAGCCCTCCACCGGTCTCGATGTCGCCGCCAGGGAGCAGTTCCTCGAGACTCTCGACCTGCTGCACGACGCGCAACCCGATCTCACGACGGTGCTCGTGACGCACCACCTCGAGGAGCTGCCGGGGTCGACCACTCATGCAGCCCTGGTCTCGAAGGGGGAGGTCGTGTCGCAGGGGGCGGCGAGCGATGTCCTCACGACCGCTCTCGTGACCGCGGCGTTCGAGTACCCCATCCGGATCGAGCATCGCGACGAGCGATGGCAGGCCCGTGCCGGCCGGGCGCTCGTGGGCTGAACACACGAGGCCCGGGCTTCCTCACCGGAGGACCACCAGCTCCCGTGTCGACCGGGTCATCGCCACGTACCGGTCCACGGCGCCGGCGACATCGTCACCGAACTGCTCCGGGCGCACGAGGACGACCAGATCGAACTCCAGGCCCTTCGCCCCCTCGGGAGTCAGCGATCGCACGCGCGCTGTCGGCGGGAGGTCCGGGGAGCCGATGATGCACGCGATCCCGTCCGGGTGCTCATCGAGCCAGGCATCCAGCAGGCGGGGGAGCGAGGCGACGACGTCGTATCGCACGGGCGTTCCGCTCTCGCGCACCGACGTCGGCACATTGGCGTCCGGGATCGCCGCGAGGATCGCCGGTCCCGCCGCCGCCATCACCTCGGCTGGAGTCCGGTAGTTCACGCCCAGGTGGGCGATCCGGACATCACGGAGGCCGATGCGGGTGAGCCGCGCTTCCCAGCTCTCGGTGAAGCCGTGCCGCGCCTGTGCGCGGTCTCCGACGATCGTGAAGCTGCGTGAGGGGCAGCGGGCGAGGAGCATCCGCCATTCCGCATCGCTGAGCTCCTGCGCTTCATCGACGACGATGTGCCCGAACGGCCCCGCCAGCTCGTCCGGCGGGAGCGCGGGCGGGGCGTCGACGCCGAGCAGCACGTTCCTCGCATCCTGTCCGCGAAGGATGGACATCACTTTCATCTCGCTGTCATCGTCTTCGATCAGGTGGTCGACGACGTGGGAGACCTGCTCCTGCGCCGAGGCGACGACGGCTTGGCGGCGGTGCTCGTCGCGGACGGCGTCGGGATCGCCGATCCGCCGGCGCGCGGCGTCCAGGAACGGGAGATCGGCGACGGTCCACTTCTCGGGGTCCTCGCGCTGCAGAGCCGCGACCTCTCCGGGCGAGAGGCTCGCAGCGCAGCGCTGCAAGAAGTCGGGGGAGCTCCACAGCCGAGCGACCATCGAGGTCGGGGACAGCATCGGCCAGGCGCGCACGAACGTCCCGGTGAGCTCCTCGTCCTGTCGCAGCCACCGTCGCACGATGTGGGGAGGCACGTCATCGTCGTGCACCTGGTCTGTCAACAACTCGAGGATCTCCTCCCACACCTCGTCACGCGCCACGTTGTGCGAGACCGCCGGGTCGGCGCCGGAGAACAGTGCCGTCCATTCCTCGCGGCTGATCCAGAGGTCGGCCCACGGCGACTCGATGCGCATCGCGTGCGAGGGAGGGCGCTCGAACCACGTCGCCGCCGCATCGAGTATCGCGACGGGATCGAGGGCGGCCTTGAGCAGTGCCACCCGCGCATCCTGCTCGTCCACGGCCGCTGCTCCTTCCGGGACCAGATCGCGCAGGGTCGAGAGCCGGACGGAGTCCTCGCCGAGGCTGGGCAGAACATCTTCGACGTACGCGAGATAGTGCGGGTGAGGCCCCACGAGCAACATGCCGCCCGCGCTCTGCGTGAGTCGCGGCTCGGCGTACAGCAGGTGCGCGGCGCGGTGCAGCGCCACGACGGTCTTTCCCGTGCCGGGTCCACCGTCGACGACCAGTGCGCCGGGCGAGGACGCGCGGATGATCGCGTCCTGGTCGGCCTGGATCGTCGACAGCACGTCGCGCATGCGCGACGTGCGTTGGGCGCCCAGGCTGGCGATGAAGGCGGATTGGTCGTCGAGCGAGGCCGAACCGTCGAATGCGGCGTCGGTCAATGCCTCATCCCAGTAGTCGCTGATCCGTCCGTCGACCCACCGATATCGACGTCGGGACAGGAGCCCGCGCGAATCCTCCATGGTCGCCGCGAAGTACGGTTCTGCCGCCGGGGTCCGCCAATCGATCAGCAGCCGGGTGCCGTCGGCGGCGGCCAGGCCCGTGCGGCCGATGTACACGGGGTCGCCGTGTTCCGGGGTCATCCGACCGAGGCAGATGTCGATGCCGTAGCGCTCGAGCACGCGCAGCCGTCCGCTCAGGCGACGTATCTCGAGGTCGCGTTCCACGGCCGTGTCTCCGAACCGGGCGGAACGCTGACGCATCTCGGCCAGACGCGAGGTCACGGCGGCACGGTGCGCCTCGAGGGCGTCGTCGATCCTGCGGAGGTGATCGCGGTCGGCGTCGATGAGCTCTGCCGTCGACTTCGCGCGCAGATCGTCGGGGAGATGGAAGGGGTCGAAAGGCATGGATCTCCTTCACGCCCACGCGTCGTTCGCACGAGCGAGGGTCGATTCTGCCCCACGGTGGGGGCCTTGCGGCAAGCCCCCACCTCGGCGATATCCTGAAAATGCAGACGGAGAGCTACGCCTCGTGCACCGTGCGGCCGGCGATCACGGTCCGCACCACCCGGGTCGTCAGCAGTGCAGCAGGATCCCCCTCGAACGGGTCGACCTCGAGAACGACGAAGTCGGCCGCGTATCCGACCGCGATACGACCGCGCCAGTCCCCGTCGCCGATCGAGGCCGCGGCATCCCGAGTGGCATGCGCGATCGCACGCTCCAGGGGGAGCGCCTGCTCGGGATGGATCGCCGGCACGCCCGGAGCCAGAGCTGAAGCACGGGTGGTCGCGACGTACATGTTCGCCAGGGCCTCATGCGGCGCGGTCGGGGCATCGGTGGAGAAGGCGAGGAGCGCACCCGCCTCGTCGTATTCCGACCAGGCGAACGCGCGGTCGGCCCGTTCGTCTCCGACCTGTGCTGCCCAGTTGGAGAAAATCGCGGGATCGGCGTGCACGGGCTGCATGGACGCCGTCACTCCGAGCCGTGCCATCCGCTCCGCGGTCCCCGGCGCCGCGTACTCGAGGTGCTCGATGCGGTGCCGTCGTTGGCGGTCGCCGTTCACAGCGACCGCATGCTCGATCGCATCGAGGGCGAGGGTGCTCGCCGCATCGCCGATCGCGTGCATCGCGATCTGCAGTCCTGCGGCGTCCGCCGCGGCGACGACCGGCAGCAGGCGTTCGGCGGGCCAGATCGGCGCGGCGTTCGTCCCGTCGGCGTAGGGTGCCTGCATGGCGGCCGTGCACGCGTCGATCGTCCCGTCGAGCACGAGCTTGATCCCGAGCACCCGCACCCCCGCCGTCGTCGAGGACGCATGGGCGGCGGCCTGCGCGACCTGCGCGAGGTTCGCGGCATCGTCGCCGGTATTGACGATGAACCAGTGCGCGGCGATGCGCAGTGGCAGGCTGCCGTGAGCGGCCGCACGACCGAGGGCGGCGAGCCCGAGCTCGTCGAAAGCCATGTCGACGGCTCCGGTCACGCCGGCGGCGAGGTACGCGGAGACGACCCGCTCGACCGCCGCATCGCGCTGCGCATCGGTGGTCGTGGCGTCGCGATGAGCCCAGGCGTGCAGCTGCGCGGCGGTCTCGTAGAGCATCCCGGTCGCATCGCCCGCCGCATCGCGGGAGATGCGGCCGCCGATGGGGTCGGGGGTGTCGCGGGTGATCCCGAGCTCGGCGAGCGCGGCCGTGTTCACCCAGCACGAGTGATAGTCGTTCGCGTCGAGGTAGACCGGGACGTCGGAGACGACCGCATCGATCATGGCCGCTGTCGGCTCACTGCCGGGGATCGCATCGAACAGCCATCCGCGTCCGCGGAGCACACCGGGCGCGGCCTCACGCGCGGTGCGGAGTCGGCGCTGGATCTCCTCGAGAGAGGAGGCGTCCGTGAGTCCCACCTGTCCGAGCGCTTCGCCCATCATGAGCAGGTGGGTGTGCGCGTCGGTGAATCCGGGGAGCACGATGCGGCCGTGGAGATCGACGACCGTGTCCGCGTGCGGTGCCGACTCCTCGGTGCCGACATGCACGAACGCGTCGTCGTCGACCACGAGCGCTGAGCTCCACCGGGATTCGTCCCCGGTGAAGATGCGGCCGTTGCGGTAGAGGGTGCGGGTCATGCGTCGATCTCCTGTGCGGTCATGCGTTCCAGACGGGTCGAGATGAGGGCGATCGCCCCGGTGGGGACGGCCAGGATGAAGCTCGCGATGCCGAGCGCCACAGCGAATCCCTGATATCCCAGGGCGCCGACGAGGGCCGCGCCGATGACCGGGGTGAGCGCCGACCCGACCAGGTAGACGGCGAGCAGCGGCCCCGACCAGCGCCCGTCGGCATCCAGTGCCGCGGACGTCGACACGAAGTACATGAACGCGATGGCGTAGATCGAGTTCCAGGCGATGAACACCACGATGAAGGCGGTGGGATCGGTGACGAACCCCTCCACGATCTTGAGTGCGCCCCCGGCGACCAGCAGGACGACCAGGGGAACCGCGCGCCCGAATCGGGCTCCGACGATCATGAGCAGCAGCGAGCCGAGGAGCCCGCCGGCTGTTGCGCCGCTGAGTGCGACGCCGAGACCTTCGGGCGTCAGGCCGGCCTGTTCCGCGCCCATGATGCCCGCCATCGCCCAGAGGGAGTCTTCGCTCGCCGCCCACAGGGCGAACACGATGAGGAGTCCGAAACCGGCGATCGTCACCGTCCGCGAGCGGGCGGGGGAGGTGCGTACGGTGCCTGTCGGAGGGATCTCGATCGGCATCGCCTCGGCGACGGCCGCCCCCGCCTGCGGGGCGAGGACCGGAGCGGCGGGAAGCCATGCCGAGGCGATCAGCCCGATCAGGCTGAACAGCGCCAGCGCACCGAAGACGTCGAGAGGGGCGAGGCCGATCAGCGGGATCACGGCGAGGACCACCGTGATGACTCCGCGGTTCGCGAGCCCGTTGAAGCCGGCGACCCTGTCGGGGTTGCGGAAAGCGGCGAGCGCCGCGCCCGATGCGGCGACCGCGCCACCTGCTCCGGCGCCGCCGAGGAGC
>NZ_DFQP01000090.1:0-3368 GCF_002377845.1 Microbacterium sp. UBA3486 | reverse complement strand
TGCCCAAGAGTCCATATCGACGGCATGGTTTGGCACCTCGATGTCGGCTCGTCGCATCCTGGGGCTGGAGTAGGTCCCAAGGGTTGGGCTGTTCGCCCATTAAAGCGGTACGCGAGCTGGGTTTAGAACGTCGTGAGACAGTTCGGTCCCTATCCGCTGCGCGCGTAGGAAATTTGAGAGGATCTGACCCTAGTACGAGAGGACCGGGTTGGACGAACCTCTGGTGTGTCAGTTGTTCCGCCAGGAGCACCGCTGATTAGCTACGTTCGGGATGGATAACCGCTGAAAGCATCTAAGCGGGAAGCCGGCCTCAAGATGAGATTTCCATACCTTCGGGTGAGAGGCTCCCAGCCAGACTACTGGGTTGATAGGCCAGATGTGGAAGTGCAGTAATGCATGCAGCTGACTGGTACTAATAAGCCGATGACTTGATAACACACCGTTTGTTGGTGCTACGCGTCCACTGAGTGGTTCTCGATGTACGGTCGAGAACCGCATAACAACAATGACTTTGTTATGTGTTTGATTGAAACATCAATAGTGTTTCGGCGGCCATAGCGTGAGGGAAACGCCCGGTTACATTCCGAACCCGGAAGCTAAGCCTCACAGCGCCGATGGTACTGCAGGGGGGACCCTGTGGGAGAGTAGGACACCGCCGGACTCCTTTTAGACAAGAAAGCCACCCAATGCTGGGTGGCTTTCTTGCGTTGTGCTCGAGCAGAGCACGAAGAGCCATCCCTCGTGGGGTGGCTCTTCTGCGTTAACACGACCGTCGCAACGCAGTTCAGCGCTTCAGGCGTGCCTCGAGCATGGCCGCGCACTCCTGCACAGCGGCAGCGAGCAGTTCCTCATCCAGATCCGCACGGCCCCACGTCACCGCCACCGCGGCAACCGGCCAGCCGGCAGCGTCGAGAACTGCGGCGCCCACACTGCGCAGCCCGTCCGCGATCTCACTGTTCTCCGTCGCATATCCCCTCGTCCGCACATCGCGGAGCAGTTCGCGCAGTTCGCGCGGCGTGCGAGGTCCGAGTCCCGTGCGATCGGGGAACGCCGAGACGTCCGGATAGAGCGCCCGCACCTGCTCGCGGGGGAGCTCCGCCAGCATCGCGCGGCCCGAAGCCGTGAGGTGCGCGGGAAGCCGCACACCCACATCCGTCACCAACGCCGGCCTCCGAGGTGCGCGTTCCTCGACGATGTACAGCACATCCCCACCGCTCATCACCGCCAGGTGCGCGCTCTCCCCCAACCGGTCCGAGAGCGCAGCCACCAGAGGACGGCCCCTTCGCGCCAAAGGCTGTTGGCGGGTGTAACCGCCGGCGAGCTCGAAAGCTGAGGTGCCGAGCCCCCAGCGTCTCTCCTCGCGCAGGTGCAGCACGAATCCGTGAGCGGCCAGGGTGGTGAGCAGATGATAGACCGTGGACCGGGGCAGTTCGAGCTCGCGCGCGATCGCCGACGCCGCCACGGGTGCGGGCCGTCCGGCGAGATAGCTCAGGATGCGGAGCGTGTTCTCCGCCGCAGGCACCTGCGCGGTCGGCTGCTGCGCGGTCAGCGCTTCCACCGCCGGGACCTCGACCTCCGGCATCTGCGGGGTCTTCGCGTTGTCTGGGATCACAGACACAGCATCGCACGAACAGGTGTCCCCAGCCACACGTCGGGTGTGGAATCGAACCATGACTGAACTCGCCCCCGTGCTGGTCGGAGCGGCCCCGCTGTCTCCCGCCGATGTCGTCGCCGTCGTCCGTCGCAACGCACCCGTGCAGCTCGACGCGGATGCGCTCGCGCGCGTCGCCGACACCCGTCGCGTGATCGACGGCCTCGCGGCGGACCCGAACCCGCACTACGGCGTGTCCACCGGGTTCGGCGCTCTCGCGACCACCTTCATCGCCCCCGACCGTCGCATGCAGCTGCAGGCCAGCCTGATCCGCTCGCACGCCGCGGGCACCGGGGCCGAGGTCGAGCGCGAGGTCGTGCGCGGACTCCAGCTCCTGCGGCTGCAGACCCTCGCCTCCGGCCGCACCGGCGTGCGTCCGGTCGTCGTCGAGACCTACGCCGCGCTGCTCAACGAGGGCATCACGCCTGTCGTCCGCGAGTACGGCTCGCTCGGCTGCTCCGGCGACCTCGCACCTCTCGCCCACATCGCCCTGGCTGCGATGGGGGAGGGAGAGGTCCGCGATGCATCCGGCGCACTGCTCCCCGCCACCGAGGCCCTCGCCGCCGCCGGCATCGAGCCGCTCACCCTCGTCGAGAAGGAGGGGCTCGCGCTCATCAACGGCACCGACGGCATGCTCGGCATGCTGGTGCTCGCACTCCACGACCTCGAGACGCTCCTGCTCACCGCCGACCTCGCCGCGGCGATGTCGGTCGAGTCGCAGCTCGGCACCGACGCGGTGTTCGCGGCTGACCTGATGGCGCTTCGTGCGCAGACGGGTCAGGCCGAATCCGCCGCCAACTTGCGCGCATTCCTCGGTGATTCCCCCATGGTCGCGAGCCACAAGGGGCCGGACGACGGCCGGGTGCAGGATGCCTACTCGCTGCGCTGCTCGCCCCAGGTGCATGGCGCCGCGCGCGACACCCTCGCCCATGCGACACTGATCGCCGGACGCGAGCTCGCCAGTGTCATCGACAACCCCGTCATCACCCTCGACGGACGCATCGAGTCGAACGGCAACTTCCACGGCGCTCCGGTCGCGGCGGTCCTCGACTTCCTCGCGATCTCGGTCGCCGACGTCGCCTCGGTCTCCGAGCGTCGCACGGATCGCGCGCTGGATCCGGCCCGCAGCCACGGGCTTCCGCCCTTCCTCGCAGACGAGGTCGGCGTCGACTCCGGCCTCATGATCGCGCAGTACGCGGCCGCCGGAATCGTCTCCGAGCTCAAGCGCCTCGCGGTGCCGGCATCCGTCGACTCGATCCCCTCTTCCGCGATGCAGGAGGATCACGTCTCCATGGGATGGGCGGCCGCCCGCAAACTGCGCCGGGCGATCGACGGCCTCGGCCGCGTGCTCGCGATCGAGATCCTCACCGGCGCCCGCGCCCTCGACCTGCGCGCCCCGCTGCAGGCCGGACCCGCGACCGGAGCCGTGCGCGACCTGGTCCGCACCGTGGCCGACGGCCCCGGACCCGACCGCTTCCTCTCGCCGGAGATGGAAGCCGTCACCGCCCTCGTCCAGTCGGGCGACGTCGCCCGCATCGCAAAGGAGCACGCTCATGGCTGAGTCCACCGCATCCGACACCACCCCATCCGACACCACCCCATCCGGCGCTCCGGTCTCGGGACCCCGCGTCGTCCGGGCAGCCCGCGGCAACCAGCGCACCGCGAAGAGCTGGGGCGCGGAAGCCGCCAAGCGCATGCTGATGAACAACCTCGACCC
>NZ_DFQP01000009.1:26408-49354 GCF_002377845.1 Microbacterium sp. UBA3486 | reverse complement strand
GCCGCGGTCAGGGCGTCGAGCGAACGCTGCGGGCTCCAGGCCGCAGCGACCGACGGGGCCTCGGCGCTCAGCGCCGCGAGCCGATCGGGGTCGGTCAGCAGCGCGCGGATCGCCTCGCCCAGCGCCTCGACGTCGCCGCTCGGGACCAGGACGCCACCGCCCTGTTCCAGAACGTCACGGATGCCGTAGCGGGCGTCGTATGACACGACAGGGGTCCCATGCAGGAGCGCCTCGACGATCGACAACGGCTGGCCCTCGAAGGCGGTGGCCGTGACGATCACCGACGCCCGATCGAGGACGGTGCCGGGCGAATCGGTGTAACCCGCGAGCAGCACGCGGTCCCCCGCGCCGAGCTCCTCGATCAGCGCGCGCAGCCGATCCTCTTCGGGCCCGCCGCCCCAGATCTCCATCCGGGTTCCGGCGACGTCCGCGGCGAGGAACGCCCGGATCGCCTGATCGATGCGCTTGCCTGGCGCGAGACGACCGAGCACGACGACGAGCCCGTCTTCGCGGAGGTCGTCCCGATGCTCCACCGGGGCGATCGGGTTCGGCACCACGACATCAGAAGCCGCGGAGCCGAAACGCGCCACGACATCGTCGCGCTGGGTGGTGGTCGGCCAGATGACGGCGTCGAAACGGTCGGTCAGCCGGAACCAGCGCGTCCAGAGCGGGTTCATCGGAGCATCCGGGGTGTACGGCGCCTCCACGTGCATGGTGTGGATCGGGTGGACGATGCGCACACGCGGATCGGACCAGTCGGCGATGAGCTCGCCGAGCTGCCGGGATTCGCAGATCACGACGATGAGGCGATCACCGAACGCATCCGCGACGTGCTCGAGCCAGGCCCGGTAGAGCCCGCGGAACCCGTGCAGCGCCCCGACCACCTCGCCTGCGGCGTCGTAGACGAGAACGGGTTCCTCGGTCAGATGCCAGTCCGGATTGCCGGGGATGATCGGTAGCGCGGCGAACGGCCGGCCGTCGACATCCGTCAGCACGCGGTACTCGACGTCGGGGTCGGCGGTCACCGCGGGGTCGGCGGCAGCGCGCAGCCAATCGGCCGCTCCCCCACCGGAATCCGTGGCCTCGTCGAACAGGTTGCGCATGCGTGAGGGGTCGACGAGCGCCCCCTGCTCCGCGAAGGTCCGACGGTGCGCGGCATGATCGGCAGCCGCCCCCGGGTCGAACGTGAGCAGCTGCGGACCCGCCCCCTTCGCGACCCCGGCCTCGGCGAGCTGCCGGGCACGTGTGAGCGTCGCGATCGTGTAGCCGCCGTCCATGCCCGGGATCAACCGACTGGACAGCACCACGTACTCGGCGTCGGGAAGCACCGGCGCCGCATCGGGGAGCATGGCGCTCCCTACTCCCACTCGATCGTTCCCGGCGGCTTCGACGTGACATCGAGCACGACGCGGTTGACGTCGCGCACGCCGTTCGTGATGCGGTTCGAGATCTTCGACAGCACGTCATACGGCAGACGCGTCCAGTCGGCGGTCATGGCGTCTTCGCTCGACACCGGGCGCAGCACGATCGGGTGGCCGTAGGTGCGGCCGTCGCCCTGCACACCCACCGAGCGCACGTCGGCGAGCAGCACGACGGGGCACTGCCAGATCTCCTGATCGAGGCCGGCCTTGGTCAGCTCCTCGCGGGCGATGGCGTCGGCCTCACGCAGAATCTCGAGACGGTCAGCGGTGACCTCACCGATGATCCGGATACCGAGGCCGGGCCCCGGAAACGGCTGGCGTCCGACGATCGCCTCGGGGATGCCGAGCTCGCGACCGATCGCGCGGACCTCGTCCTTGAACAGGGCGCGCAGCGGCTCGATCAGCTCGAAGTCGAGGTCGTCGGGAAGGCCGCCCACGTTGTGGTGCGACTTGATGTTCGCCGTGCCCGCACCACCGCCGGACTCGACGACGTCGGGGTAGAGCGTGCCCTGCACGAGGAACTTCACGGGAGCGCCGCCCGAAGCCTTGGCCTCGGCGACCAGGTCGAGCTGCACCTTCTCGAACGCACGGATGAACTCGCGTCCGATGATCTTGCGCTTCTCTTCCGGGTCGGTCACCCCCTGGAGGTGGCCGAGGAAGGTCTCTGCCGCGTCGACCGTGATCAGACGCACGCCGGTGGACTCGACGTAGTCCTTCTCGACCTGCTCGCGCTCGCCCTTGCGGAGAAGCCCGTGATCGACGAAGACTGCGGTGAGCTGGTCGCCGATGGCCTTGTGCACCAGTGCCGTGGAGACGGCGGAGTCGACACCGCCGGAGAGCGCGGAGATGACCCGAGCGTCGCCCACCTGCTCGCGGATGCGCTCGATCTGCTCGGCGATCACGTTGCCGCTGTTCCAGTCGGACGCGAGGCCCGCGCCCTTGTGCAGGAAGTTCTCGAGCACGCGCTGACCGTGGTCCGAGTGCTTGACCTCGGGGTGCCACTGCACGCCGTAGAAGCCGCGCTCCTCGTTCGCGAACGCCGCGACCTTGGTCGCATCCGTCGTCGCGAGCACGTCGAAGCCCTCGGGGGCCTTGGCGACCTGGTCGCCGTGGCTCATCCAGACGTTCTGCTCGGCCGGCTGACCGCCGAGCAGCGTCCCGCCGTCGCCGGTGATCACGGCATCCGTGGCGCCGTACTCGCGCAGACCGGTGTTCGCGACCTCGCCGCCCAGCGTCTGGGCCATGTACTGGAAGCCGTAGCAGATGCCGAGGGTCGGCACCCCGAGGTCGAAGACTGCCGGGTCCAGCTTCGGCGCTCCCTCCTCGTACACCGACGAGGGGCCTCCGGAGAGGATGATCGCGACCGGGTTCTTGGCGGCGATCTCCTCAGCCGTGGCGGTGTGCGGCACGATCTCGCTGTACACACCCGCCTCGCGGACGCGGCGGGCGATCAGCTGCGCGTACTGCGCGCCGAAGTCGACGACGAGCGCAGGACGCTGCTGGGTCTCGGACTGTTCGGTCAACGGACACCTTCCGGGGCGGGGGCGGAGGCCTCGGCGGCCTCTCTGGTGGCGAGATAGGTCTTGACTTCACGGGCGACGACGGCCTCCATGAAGAACGACAGCAGCGGCACGACGCCGCCGAGCGCGAGCAGGATGAAGCGCGGGAACCGCCAGCGCATCAGGCTCCACATGCGGAAGCACGCGAAGAGGTAGACGACGTAGAACCAACCGTGCGCCACGAGGATGAACAGCGACAGGTTGAATCCGTCGCCCAGCGAGGTCATCTCGCAGGAGTTGGTCATCGGGGCGAACAGCGACCACCACTGGCAGTCGGGCCCGGCGAGCACGCCGGCGAACCAGAGCGGTCCTCCGGAGCCTCCCATGAAGAGCTCGAGGTGGATCGGCGTGTACTTGAGCACCATCTCGGTCAGCAGCAGGAGCAGCATGACTCCTGTGATGATCGACGCGATCTGGTAGAACTTCAGCGCACCGCGGATCGCCGGAAAGCTGGCGACTTTCGGTTCGGGCATGCGTCCAGTCTAGCCGCCGGGAAATCGTGTCGAATCCGGGCACCATCGTGCGGAGAGAGCGCTGCGCATCGGTCAGGAATCGAGAAGCACGCGGGAAGACGCGCTCGTAGCGTCGTCGACATGAACACCACGATCGATTCCCTCACCCTCGACGTCCCCGACGTGGACGCCGCCCGCTCGTTCTACGCGCACGCGTTCGACCTCGGCGATCGCCTGCGATTCCGCACCGCGGATGCCGACACCACCGGCTTCCGCGGCTACACCCTGTCGCTCGTCGTCTCCCAGCCTGCGAATGTGCGTGCACTCGTGGATGCCGCGGTCACCGCCGGCGCCACGGTGATCAAGCCCGTGTCGAAGTCGCTGTGGGGCGTCGGCGGCACGATCCAGGCCCCGGACGGCGCTATCTGGAAGGTCGCGACCTCGGCGAAGAAGGACACCGCTCCCCCGAGCCGGGCGGTCGACGAGATCATCCTCCTGCTCGGAGCGGACGACGTCGTCGCATCGAAGACCTTCTACACGGAGCGCGGCATCCCGGTCGGCAAGAGCTTCGGCCGCAGCTATGTGCAGTTCGACACCGGAGCCGGCCCGATCGGCCTCGGCCTGTACCGGCACGCGTCCCTCGCGAAGGACGCGGGCGTGCCCGCCGAAGGATCCGGCTCGCATCGGATCACGGTCAACGGCGTGCTCGGCGCTGCGGTCGACCCCGACGGATTCGTGTGGGCTCCCGTCGCAGTCGACGCCTGAAACCCGGACGACGTGGCGAAGGCCGCCGGGAGAGTCCCGACGGCCTTCGCCTGTGTCATCCCCTACCCGATCAGAACCACCGGGTCAGCAGCTCCCAGAGCCAGTCGAGGATCGCACCGATGATGCCGCCGGCGCGATTGACGGTGACCGTGGCGGTCGCCGCGTCTCCATCGGCCTGCGACGCTGCCACGGTGTACTTGCCCGACGGGGCGCTCTTCGGCACGGTGACCGAGGTGCTGAACGTGCCGTCGGCGCCGACCTGGACGGTGCCGACCTGCACCGGCTTGCCCTTCTTCGGGCGCAGCTCGATCGACACGGTCTCGCCGGGCACGTAGCCCTCACCGGTGACCTTGAGGCTCTTGCCCGCTGTCACCTTGGACGAGCCGAGGGCGATCGTGCCGGCGAACTCGGCTTCTCCCGCGATCGTGAACGGCACCTGCACCGTGGTTCCGGTACCGGCGACGTTCACGGTGAGCACCTGCTCGCCGAAGACACCGGACGGAACCGTGAAGGTCAGGCTGGCGCGCCCGCCCTCGTCGGTGGTGTCGACGACCGCCGGGTCGACCGCACCGGCCGCGAGCTGCGTGCCGCCGAGCGACAGCGACACCTCACCCGGAGCCGGTTCGCCCGCGCTGAAGGCCAGCGAGGAGAGCGACACGGTCACCTGGTCGCCGGCGCTGTAGCCGTCGGCATCCGCGGGGCTGACCGCCACACCGACCGCGCGCTGGGCGTAGTCGGGGCTCGCGGTCTTGTTCGCGTCGAACCAGTCGACCATGGACTGCAGGTCGACCTTGCCGGTGTCGCGCTTGCCCGTGCCCTCCTTGAAGGTGGAGAAGTTGTCTCCACCGGCCGCGAGGAACGAGTTGGCGGCGACCGTGTAGTTCTTCACCGGATCGAGCGGGGCGCCGTCGAGGGTGATCGAGGTGATCCGCGAACCCTGCGCTGCGGCGGGATCGTAGGTGTAGACCAATCCCTTCGAGACTCCGAGCTTCAGGAACGGACGAGCCGAACCTGCCGGCTGCCACTGCTCCTCGAGCACGCCCTTCAGCTGCGCCCCCGTGAGCGTCAGCGTCACGAGCGTGTTGGCGAACGGCTGGACCGTCGCCGCCTCACGGTAGGTGACGTTGCCGTCGGGGTCGGACGCGCTGGCCGACGCGTACGTGAGGTTCGCCCGGATACCGCCCGGGTTCATGATCGCCACATCAGCGCCCGTGGACCACTTCTGCACATCGGCGACGAAGTTTCCGATGGTGGACTCGCCACCGCGGTTCTCGGATCCGTTCGTCTGACGCGCGCGGTTGAAGTCGGCCGTGATGTCGCCGACCTTGATCGCACCCAGCACATCGGCCTCGGCCTTCGCCTTGGCCACGATGTCCGCGACCTCGGGGACGGCCGGGTAGAGCGGCTTGCCCGCAGCGGTGAGGGGTTTGATCTCGTTGGTGATCGAGATCAGGTCCTTCGTCTTCGGGTCGACCTTGATGTTCATCAGGCCCAGGTTCTCGCCGTACTGACCCGCGGAGACGACCGGGCGGCCGTCGATCACGTGGTTGTAGGCGAGGTGGGTGTGCGCCGACACGATGGCGTCCACGTCGTCATCGACCCCGTAGACGATCTCGCCGAGGGGCGAGTCCGGCGTGATGCTGGAGAGCTCGACGCTGGACGCGCCTTCGTGCACGAGCAGGATGACGACATCCGCCTCGCCGTTGGACTCATCGCCGTCGCGCAGGTCGTCGGCCATCGCGTTCACGGAATCGACGATGCTGCGGACCTCGAGGTCCTTGATGCCCTCGGGCGAGACGAGCGAATCGAGGTCTTCGGTGACCGCGCCGACGAAGCCGACCCGCACGCCGTCGAGCTCCTTCACCCAGGCCGGTGCGAGCGCAGGCTCGCCGGTCTCGGTGACGAACACGTTCGAGGAGATGTACTCCCAGTCCGCGCGCTCCTGCACGCGATCACGCAGGTCTTCCCAGCCCTGATCGAACTCGTGGTTGCCCGCCGCACTGACATCGAGGCCGGCCGCGTTGAGCGCGTCGATCGTGGGGTTGTCGTCGTTGATGAACGAGGTGAACGTCGACGCGCCGATCAGGTCGCCGGCACCGGCGAAGATCGTGTTCGGGTTCGCCTCACGGAACTGCTTGACCGCACCGGCCAGGACCGCCGCACCCGCCGCAGCGCCGTCGGCCTCGATCCGACCGTGGAAGTCGTTGACCGTGACGACGTCGATGCTCACCGGCGGGATCTCCGAGGAGACGCCGACGATGATGGGGTCGTGGTCGCTGGAGCGGTAGGGCGTTCCCTGCTCGGTGGCGCCGAACGCGTAGCCGCGGTCGCTCCATTCCGGGGAGTTGATGCCCCACACGCCCGCACCGGTGATCGACGAGGCGAGCGACGGCGACGCGATCACGTGGTCGAGCGAGCCGAGCTCGCCGTCGAACGAGTACGTGTACTGGCCGGAGGCCTTGTCGGCGACCAGGTCGCTCCACCCGTTCGAGGTGAACACGTCGATCGGATCTTCCTTGCCATAGGCGTTGAAGTCGCCGATCAGCAGCATGTCACCGCTGCCGGTCGTCTGCTCGAGCTGGTTAGTGAAGGCGAGGATGGCGTTCGCCTGCTTCACGCGGTCGGCGTTGAAGAAGCCCTGTCCGTCGGCCGGCTCCGCTCCTGCTCCCTCGGGCGGCGACTTCGACTTCAGATGGTTCGCGACGACGGTGACGACGCGGCCGTCGATGTCGAACGCCTGCGCGATCGGCTCGCGGGCGTTGCCCCACACGGTCTCGTCGGTGACGGTGACGCTTTCTCCGACCCGCTTGACCGCATCCTTCTTGTAGATGATCGCGTTGGTGATGAAGTCGGTCGTCGCCGCGTTGTTCAAGGCGGCGGGAGTGGGCACGTAGCCCCACACGTCGCTGCCGGCGTCGGCGTTGAGGCCGGCGACGAGGTCCTTGAGGGCGGTGTCGACGGGCTTGCCCAGCTTGACCGAGTTCTCGATCTCCATGAGCGAGACGATCTCGGCGTCGAGCCCGTTGATCGCCGCGACGATCTTGGACTTCTGGATCGCGAACTGCGCCGCGTTCGCCGCGCCTCGGGCGTTGGAGTTCTCGCTCTTCAACGTCGTGAAGTAGTTGTAGACGTTGAAGGACGCGACCTGGACGTCGCCGCCCACGGACGGCGCGCTGTCGGTGCGCGGGTTCGTCGCCTCGAAGCCGACCTTGAGGTCGGCCGACGAGGAGTCGTCGATCGGCACGACCGGCTGCAGGCGCCAATCGTTGAAGCCCCACTGCAGCACGTAGCCGTTGTCGCCGAAGTCGACGGTGTCGCCGTTGCGGACCACCGTGTCCTTCGTGAAGTAGGGCTGCTCGCCGGGGTGGCCGCTGTTGGACACCTGGATCGACCAGCCGTCGTCCAGCAGGATGCGGTTCGCCCGGTTCGCCGCGGCGATCGCGGCAGCCTCGGCGCCGGGACGCGTGGTCTCGGTGCTCTTCACGGCGAGTGCGTCACCGGCATTCAGCCAGAGCGTGCCGAAGTTGAAGAGCTGGTGGCTGGAGGCGAGACGGTAGGTCCCCTCCGGAGCCACGTACATGTTCTCGAACTGCTCGCGGTCGGCTCCCTGCACCGCGGCGGGCAGCGGCGTGACGGCGGGAACGCCGACGCCTGCCGTGACGACGGAGACGTCGGCGGCCGCGGCCGGGTTGATCTGCGTCTGTCCGAAGTACTCGCTCACAGAGCCCGTCACCGAGACGAGGTCGCCGATCGCGAGGGTGGGGTTCAGCGCGTTCAGGAAGACGAAGACGCCATCCGAGGCACCGGGCGTCGCGTCGGTCGCGCCGCCGGAGCCCTGGGTCTGGATGACGATGCCCTTGTAGCCGCCGGTGCGGTAGTCGGCAGTGACCACGCCCTCGACCTGCACGGTCTGCCCGTTCAGCGGCGAGACGTCGGTCGTGCCCTGGACCTCGGCGATGGTGGCCGTGGTCGGATCCGTGCCCGGACCGGTGCCCGGGTCGGTGTCGCCGGAGTTCTGCGGGGTGATCGTGGGCGAGAGCGTGAAGTCGGCGCTGTTGACGTCGGTGTCGACGCCGCCCGTGCGGTTGAGCGACTTGACGTCGGTGTTGCCGGAGGGCGCGGTGGCCGCCGTGCCCTCGAAGGTGTTCGAGGTGCCGTAGCCCAGCAGGTCGACGACGCCGTCGACGCCGACGGCCGAGCCCGGCGTGAGGCTCACGGCCGCGGTGCCCTCGACGAGCGCGAGCGTACCGTTGGTACCGCTCGGGGTCAGGGTGCTGACGGCATCCGGTGCGGGCAGCTCGGCACCGTTCGCGCCGTTGCTGTTGCCCTGCACCAGGTAGTAGCCGCCGGCGGGGATGACGCCGGTGAGCGGAGCCACGCCGTTGAACGCGGCCGTCCCGTTCGCCGAGCGGTACTGCAGCGACATGCCGTCGAGGGTGATCGGGGCCGAGGTGGGGTTGTACAGCTCGACGAACTTGTTCTTGAACGCCGCTCCGGAGCTGCCGCCGGAGAGATACGCCTCGTTGATCACCACCCCTGTGCCCGAGGTGTCGGCGGTGGCGGGAACGGCGGCCAGCGAGCCGAGGCTCAGCGCGGCGACACAGGTCACGGCGAGAGCGCCGACGCGCCCTCGACTTCTACGGTGCGAGACGGGAGCCATGCGGTTCCCCTCGTCTGGAGCGGACATCATCGGTGCGGTCTCCTCGGTCGGGTTCGACACTTCTCAGGACTGTCACGGCACACAGGGGAAACTCCCAGCGTGCTCACATGGTTGCGAGCATACGGAGCGGTCCGGACATCCTCAACGGAGTTTTCCGATTCGTCATCGAGCGATCACCGGATGGCCGGAACGACCCCTGACGAAGGTCGCTACCCACGCACGATGGCGCACAATTGCGCATCAGAACGCGCGCGGATGCGCGTGAGATCAGGCGACGGTGTCGCCCTGCGCCTCGTCCTCGAACTCCTCGACCTCGCGCTCCCAGGCATCCTTCGCGAGGCGATACCAGAGATAGAACGCGAAGCCTGCGAAGATCGCCCACTCGACCGCGTAGAAGACGTTGAGCCAGTTGACGGGAGACATCTCATCGGGTGCCGGCGAGGAGATGTCGACCAATCCTGCCGTCGCCGTGGTCGAGGCGAGGTAGGGACGGTAGACGTCGAGCTCCTCGACATCGTGCCAACGGCTGAGGAGCGCGGCCGGCGACATGCGATCCAGCCGCTGCGGATCGGAGTGCGGCGGTACACGGGGGCCCTCGTCCGAGATGATGCGTCCGGTGACGTCGACCTCGGAGCCGTCGGCGCCGGCTTCCAGTTCTTCCACGGCCGCGTCAGCCGTCTGCTGATCGGGAGCCCAGCCGATCGCGACGGCGATGGAGGTGCGCTCGGCGACCCGCAGCTGACCGGTGACCCAGTAGCCCTCGACATCGTCGTTGAAGCGGCTCGACACCACGATGAAGTCCCCGGGAACCCAGGTGCCGGTGGTCTCGACCCGCTGACCCACGAGCGGCTCGGGCAGATAGGCGCCCGGCTCGAGGACGTCGGTGAGCTGCTGGACCTGCTCGGTGGCACCGGGAGCGGGCGGATCGGTCTCGATCGCGCGCTCCAGCTGCCACTGTCCGAGCCAGGCGAAGACCCCGGCCACGAGGAGGCAGAGCAGGAGCATCCCGATCCAGCGTCCCCGCAGCATGACCTCGCGGAGAGTCGGGGGGAACAGAGCAGGAGTGGTCACGGTGGAGCGCAGGACCCTCAGGCCTCGTACGGTGCGAGCACGACCTCGACCCGCTGGAACTCCTTGAGGTCGGAGTATCCGGTGGTCGCCATCGACTTGCGCAGCGCACCGATGAGGTTCGCGGTGCCGTCTGCCACGGGCGCCGGGCCGTAGAGGATCTCTTCGAGCGTGCCGATGCCGCCGACCTCGACACGGTGGCCGCGCGGCAGCTTGGGGTGATGCGCCTCGGGCCCCCAGTGGAAACCGTGGCCCGGTGCGTCGGTGGCACGGGCGAGCGCGACGCCGAGCATGACCGCGTCGGCGCCCATCGCGAGAGCCTTGACGATGTCACCGGACGTGCCCACGCCGCCGTCGGCGATCACGTGCACGTAGCGTCCGCCGGACTCGTCGAGGTAGTCACGACGAGCGGCGGCGACGTCGGAGACTGCCGTCGCCATCGGCGCGTGGATGCCGAGGGTGGCGCGCGTGGTCGACGCCGCTCCCCCGCCGAAGCCGACGAGCACACCGGCGGCGCCCGTGCGCATCAGGTGGAGGGCCGCGGTGTAGGTCGCGGCACCGCCGACGATGACGGGCACGTCGAGGTCGTAGATGAACTTCTTGAGGTTGAGGGGCTCTGCGACACTCGACACGTGCTCGGCCGACACCGTGGTGCCGCGGATCACGAAGAGGTCGACGCCGGCGGCGGCGACGGTGTCGTAGTACTCCTGAGTGCGCTGCGGGGTGAGGGACCCTGCGACCGTGACGCCCGCTTCGCGGACCTCGGCGAGGCGACGGGTGATGAGCTCGGGCTTGATCGGCTCGGAGTACAGCTCCTGCATCCGCACCGTGGCCCCGGCATCGTCGAGACCCGCGATCTCCGCGAGCAGCGGCTCGGGGTTCTCGTAACGCGTCCACAGGCCCTCGAGGTCGAGGACCCCGAGTCCGCCGAGCTGACCGAGCATGATCGCGGTCTGCGGGCTCACGACCGAGTCCATCGGCGCGCCGAGCACCGGGATCTCGAAGCCGAAGGCGTCGATCGTCCAGGCGGTGGACACGTCCTCCGGGTTGCGCGTGCGCCGCGAGGGCACCACCGCGATGTCATCGAACGTGTACGCGCGGCGTGCACGCTTTCCTCGGCCGAGCTCGATCTCCATGGTCACCCCACCAGCCTACCCGGCGGCCGGACGGGCCCGTGCTGGAAGACTGGCTCCGAGACCGGGAGGACGACATGAGGACCGAGACCGTGGACGTCGTTGTGGTGGGCGGCGGCGTGATGGGGCTGGCGACGGCGTGGGAGCTGGTGCGACGAGGACGTCGTCCCGTCGTGGTCGACCGGTTCGCACGCGGCCATCATGAGGGCGCCTCGCACGGGGCGACCCGCAACTTCAACAACGCGTACGACGAGGATCACTACCTCGATCTGCTCGTGCGCGCCCGCGCCGGGTGGGATGCACTGGGCGACGTCGACGGGGAGCCGCTCCTGCGCCTGCACGGACTCGTCACCCATGGCCACCCCGACCTCGCCGCGGTGCACGCGGGGCTCGACGCCCGCGGCATCCCGAGCGCGGTACTCTCCCCCGCCGAGGCGAGCGCCCGGTGGCCGGGGATGCGCTTCGACGGCGACGTGCTGTGGTCCTCCGACGCCGGGGTCGTGCGTGCGGCAGAGACGCTCCACGAGCTGGAACGGCGGATCGTCGCCGGGGGCGCAGAGGTGCGCTGGAACATGCCGGTCGCGCACATCGATGAGAACCGGGACGGCGCCGCGGTCGATCTCGCCGATGGCAGCCGGCTGCGTGCGGAGGTCGTCATCGTGACCGCCGGCGCGTGGACGCAGAAGCTCCTCGCCCGCTTCGGCCTGCCGCGACTCGCCGTCACCGAAGAGACGCCGGCGCACTTCCGGCCGCTGACCGACGCGACCTGGCCCTCGTTCAATCACTACGTCGATCCCGCGGCATACCCTGCCACCGTCTACGGCATGCCGACGCCCGGCGAAGGCGTGAAGGTGGGTTTCCACCGCGTGGGAGATGAGGTCGACCCGGACGCCCGACCGCACCTGCCCACGCATCAACGCGCGCTGGCGGACTACGTGCGCGAGTGGATGCCGGGGCTCGACGCCGCGTCCGCCGTGCCGATCAGCTGCACGTACACCTCGACCGACGACGGGACGTTCGTGCTGGATCGCCGGGGCCGGATCGTGGTGGGCGCCGGATTCTCCGGTCATGGCTTCAAGTTCGCCCCGGGCGTCGGCGGGATCCTCGCCGACCTCACGATGGACCCCACCGCGCGCGCCGCTGCGCCCTTCCGGTTGCCCTGATCCTCGCCGGACGTCAGCGTGTGCGCGCCACCCGCTTCTCGTCCCACACCGGCTCGTCGGATTCGTACACGTCCCCGTCCGATCCGAACACCAGGAACCGGTCGAACGACCGCGCGAACCAGCGGTCGTGGGTGACCGCGAGCACGGTGCCCTCGAATCGTGCGAGCGCATGTTCGAGCGCCTCGGCCGACTCCAGGTCGAGGTTGTCTGTCGGCTCGTCCAACAGCAGCAGCGTCGCCCCGGAGAGCTCCAGCAGCAGCACCTGGAACCGCGCCTGCTGTCCACCCGAGAGCGAATCGAACGTCTGCTGAGCCTGCTGCACGAGGCCGTACCGGTCGAGCGCCGAGCTCGCGGCATCACGCGGCATCCCGGCGCGTCGATCGTCGCCGCGGTGCAGGATCTCGAGCAGCGTGCGTCCGACGAACTCCGGATGCGCATGCGTCTGCGCGAACAGGCCGGGTACCACGCGCGCACCGAGTGCGGCTGTGCCGGTGTGCTCCACCGCGCTCAGCTGCTCGCCGGTCGCGGTGACATGGCCGAGCGTCGCATCGGGGTCGCTGCCGCCGCGCGCCAACAGCCGCAGGAAGTGCGACTTCCCCGATCCGTTCGAGCCCAGCACGGCGACCCGGTCGCCGTACCAGACCTCGGCATCGAACGGACGCATGAGCCCGGTCAGCTCCAGCCGCTGCGCGACCACCGCCCGCTTGCCCGTGCGCGCGCCGCGCAGTCGCATGTCGAACTCCTGCGCGGGCGGCCGCTCCTCGGGCGGGCCGGCTTCCTCGAACTTGCGCAGACGGGTCTGCGCCGCCTGATACCGCGACGCGAAACCGTCGTTCGCCGAGGCTTTCACCTTGAGGTTCGCCACCAGGGTGCACAGCTTCTCGTGCTGCTCGTCCCAGCGCCGGCGCAGCTCGTCGAGCCGGTCCATCCGGTCGGTCCTCGCCTGCTGGTAGGTGCCGAAGCCGCCACCGTGCACCCAGGCCGTCGCGCCGGCTCCCCCGGGTTCGAGGGTGATGAGCCGATCGGCCGCACGAGCGAGCAGCTCGCGGTCGTGCGACACCAGCAGCACGGTCTTGGGCGTCTGACGCAGTTGTTCCTCCAGCCAGCGCTTGGTGGGCACGTCGAGGTAGTTGTCCGGCTCGTCGAGCAGCAGCACCTCGTCGGGCCCCCGCAGCAGCGCCTCGAGCGCGAGCCGCTTCTGCTCACCCCCGGAGAGCGTGGTGAGCTCGCGATACCGCGCCCGCTCGTACGGCACCCCGAGGGCAGCGATCGTGCACTGGTCCCAGACGGTCTCGTGCTCGTAGCCTCCGGCATCCGCGTACTCGGCGATCGCCGACGCGTAGGCCATCTGCGTGTCGTGCTCATCGCGTTCGATCAGCGCGTTCTCCGCCGCCTCGAGCCCTTCGGCCGCCGTGCGGATGCGTGCAGGAGCGACCCGCACCAGGAGCTGCTGGACGGTCTCGCCCGCCTCGCCGTGACCGACGAACTGGTCCATCACGCCGAGTCCGCCGTCGATCGTCACCACGCCGTCATCGGCCGTCTGATCGCCGCGGATGATGCGGAGCAGGGTGGTCTTGCCCGCGCCGTTCGGGCCGATCAGCGCGCTCGTCGAGCCGGCGCCGACGCGAAAACTCGCCTCGTCGAGAAGAGGTCTGCCGTCGGGGAGCGTCAAGGAGACGCTGGATACATCGATAGAGCCCACGGTGCGTGGCCGTCCTTCCGCCCGCGCATGCCGAGCCGACCAGGCTATCAGCAGGAGCGGGCATGCTCCACACCGCGGCCGGAGATGCTCCGAACGGTCAGACCAGAACGCTCGACGTCGGCACGGGAGCGGCGAAGAGATCGAGCACGGGGCAGTGCGCGTCGACGACGGTACGCAGGTTCTCGTACTCCTCCGGGGTGTTCGGGCCGGTGATGTCGACCGCCACCCGCACGTCGTGGAATCCTGCACGCCCCGACTCGTCGAGGCCGAACAGCTTGCGCACGTCGAGGTCACCCTCCGCAGTGATCTCGATCCCGTCGATCGTGAGCCCGAGAGCCTGGGCGTAGAGCCGGTACACGACCACCTGACACGAGACGAGCGCACCCAGCGCATATTCGACCGGGCTGGCCGCCACGTCGTCACCCGCGAGCGCGCCCGGCTCGTCGACGACGAAGCGGTGCTTGCCTGCGCGGATCTCGGTCGCCACGGAGCCGATGCCGCGCCCACTGACCCGATACGTCAGCCGGGCATTGGCGTCGTCCGCTGCGATCCGGTCGTTCCACGCCGATCCGGCGTCGGTGAGGCGCTGCGCGCGCTCGGGCGGTGTGACATCGGCGACACCGGCGAGCTGGTCCTGGAGAAGAGTCATGGCCCGACGGTAGCGGCCATCCCGCGTGCGCTGCCGGCCATTCGTCATCCGACTTCACACCGGGACACGCAGCGTCACGACGCCGAGATGTTCTCCGCTCGGGTCAGCGTCGCAGCTGCTCGATGCGCTCGGACTCGCCCCACGCGCGGTCCGCCGTGAGAACGGGCATGTCGAGACGTTGCGCGAGTGCGAGACACAACCGATCTCCCAGTGAGAGCCCGCTCCCGCGCTCCCATGACTCCGCGGCGGCTTCGGCGTCGCGCTGAGACACGGGTTCCACCCGCACTCGATAGCTGAGCAGCAAACCGGAAGCGACCCCCCAATCGGCACCGGCCGCGCGCACCTTCTGCGCGAGCTCCGACCAGTTCGCCGCTCCGATCACCGACTCATCGAGGACTTCCTCGACCCGATCGGCGCCCGGTTCTCCCTGCAGGAACGCGAGGAGCGCTGACGCATCGACCACCATCACGCAGCCGCGTCCTCGGAGTTCGCTGATCTGCGTCGCTCTGCAAGAAGGGACTCGAGAGCGTCCTTCCCTTCCAGCTGCGACCTCACCAGCGCCTTGGCTTGCTCCCGGGTGACGAGAATCACGCCTCCCGCCGTCTCGATCATGAGCAGGGGAACCCCCTGCTCCCAGTGCTGACGGGCACGGAGCTCGGCAGGGACCACCAGACGCCCACGGTCGCCCATCGGTGCGACGAATGTGGTACCCATGCCCCGAGAGTACCACCCCCAGCTCGATGAGGGACTCAGTCGGGCCGGCTCAGGCTCATCAGCACTTCGGTACGAGGCGCAGCCGGCAGGAAGAAACGGAACTCCGTCCCGACACCCTCCTGACTCGTCACGTCCATCGTCCCTCCATGCGCCAGCACGATGGCCCGGGTGATCGTGAGGCCGAGCCCCACCCCCGGCACCGCGTTGCGCGTCGCGGTCGATGCACGGAAGAAGCGGGTGAAGAGCATCCCCTGCTCGTCCTCCGGAATGCCCACTCCGGTGTCCGCGATCGAGAATTCCACGCCTCCGTCGAGCGTTCGCACCCGAGCGGTGACCGCACCGCCTCGCGGCGTGAACTTGATGGCGTTCGAGAGCAGATTGTCGATGGCCTGCCCGATGCGACCCGCGTCGACGAAGACGGGGATCGCATCCGTCCCGACTTCGGCCACGAGATCGATGCCCTCTCGCTGCGCATGCGGCCCGGCCGACGTCACGGCCGATCGCACCAACTCGGCGACGTCGGTCTCCTCGCGCTCGAGCGGGAACCGCCCCGACTCGACCTGAGCCGTGAAGAGCAGGTCGCCCACGAGGTTGAGCAGACGCTGCGCGTTGCGCTCGATGATGCCGACGAACTCCTGCTGGTCATCGGTGAGCGGCTGCCCCGGATCGTTCTGGAGCAGATCGAGGAAGCCGATGATCGCGCTGAGAGGCGTGCGGAGCTCGTGCGAGATCATCCCCACGAACTCATCCTTCATGCGGGCGACCTCGACGGCCCTGGTCTCGTCGGTCAGCACGAAGAGGTAGCCCTGCTGTGCGCCGGCGCCGTCCTTGTGCGGGCTGACCGTCACGCGTGCCGGAACCGTGGTGCCCCCTGCCGTGACCACCTCGATGTCGCTGTCCACCGTCGACCCGGCATCGGCCTGCGCGAACAGCGCTTCGATCCCGGCGGCGAGCTCGGCATCCCGCGGAGGATTCCCCCGCACGACCTGCGCGTCCTGCGCGTTCTCCGCCGCGAGCATCGAGAGCACGGCGGTGGAGAAGAAGCGATCGATGCGCACGTCGCGGAGCGCCTCGTCGACCGGCAGCCCGAGAAGCCGCACCGCGCCGGGGTTCCACGCCGTCACGATGCCGCGCCGATCCGTGGCGATCACCGCCTGTGCCGTGATGGACGACCAGAGGCTCTCGAACGAGTCGAGCAGCTCACGGTACTGACGCTCCTTGTCGCGCAGCTGCACGATCATCGCGACGTTCTCCGACAGCGCCCTGGTGCGTTCGGCGACGAGCTCCTCCGCCTGCTCCACGCGCATGCGCTGCTGTCTCGAGAGCTGGTTGATGACCGCCGCCACCGCCGAGAACACGAGCGGTCCGACCACACCGCGCAGCCATTCGACCGAGGTCTCGGGCGGGTCGGTGAAGTACGGCATGAGCAGGGCGATCGAGGTCAGCCCGCCGACCACGAACACCCAACGGATTCCGGGCGCCGCGGCCAGCCAGACCACGGGGAGGAGCACGAGCGAGGAGAAGAGCGAGGTGGCGCCACCGGTGCCGGTGCGGAAGAGGCCGAGCCCGGCGATGTCGACGATGGGGATGAGGAGGACGGCCCACCCGTCGATCGTGCCGCGCGCGGTGAGCACGGCGGCGAACGCGGTCGCCGCGAGGACCACCGCGATTCCCGCCACGGCCGGTGCGACGTGCGTGATCGGCAGGTCGGGGACCCACCAGGTCAAGATCGCCGCGATGACGGTCGCGATGACCGTCGGTGCCTGCTTGAGCAGCGGGCTCGGGTTGTCGAAGACCTGATACCAGCGGTTCTCCGCCCGGTCGAGCGGAGTCGCCCTCATCGCCGCACCGTCCCCACGATGGCATGCAGGTCGGAGCCGGTGATCGGCTTCGGCAGGGCGGCATCGGCCGGCGGATAGTCGGCGGCGTCGAGCACCGAGCTGATCACGAGGAAGCACTCGGGGAACCGCTCCCGGACCAGTCGCGCGCACTCCTGTCCCGAGATGCCGGGGAGGATGAGGTCGAGCACCGCCAGTACGGGATCGATCTCGGAGAACGCCGCGATCGCCGATTCCGCGTCACCGGCGATGAACACGTCGAAGCCCTCACGATCGAGGTATCGACGCAGCAGGGCGGCCTGGTCGGGAGCGTCCTCGACGACGAGTGCCAGCGGCCTCCCGGTCATCGAAGGAACAGCTCTCGCACGACGACGATGATGACGACGACGGCCAGGGCGAGCAGGGCTTGAGGGATCAGTCGCCGCTCTCGTCGGGCGTCCGCGGCGATCTCCTCGACTTCGGCATCGTGCGACGTGGTTGCGGTCATGAGTCGACACGTCCGATCTTCTCGGTCTTGATCCAGGAGGCGTCGGCTCGACGCCATTCTTTGATGTAGGAGTCCACGGTGATCGCACACAGCAGCGACCCGTAGCCGCAGATGTACAGCAGCAGACCGGCGAAGAACCGTCCACCGGGAAGAGGCTCCACCGCGCGCGCCAGCCAGATGCCGAGCATCGAGATCGGGCCCCACAGGTAGAAGATCACGGCCCAGACGAAGCGGGATTGATCCGTCAGCCCCAGCCCGAGGGCGGTCAGGAGCGATTCGAACGCCCAGGGGAAGAGGGCGATCGCCATCAGGATCAGGGCGCCGAGCCCCGGGAACATGATCGCCTCGCGCCAGGAATGCCTGCCGGTCCGCGGGTCGAGCTGCACGGAGTAGAGCATCGAGAAGAGGTAGATGCAGGCCGCGGAGATCCACATGAAGCGGAAGACGAACTCGGCGATGTCGCTGTGCAGGACGAGCAGTGCGAGCATCCCCGCAGCCGCGAGCAGCATGAAGGCGGGCAGCAGCAGGATCGTGAACCAGGCCAGCCCGAAACCGAAGCTGCCCAGGTTGTGATCGCGGCTCGGGCGGAACCAGAGCTTGCGGTAGATCGAGGTCAGCTGCACGTTGCCCCGCGCCCAGCGCAACCGCTGCTTCCACAGGCTGTCGATCGTCCGCGGCTCCTCGGCCAGCACGACCGCGTGCGGCTCGAAGACCATCCGACGTCCCTTGAGCTGACCCTCGAAGGTCGTCATGGTGTCTTCGGCGAGCGTGCCCGTCGGGATGCGTCCCCCGATGGCCTCGAGGTTCGCCCGCGAATGCAGCTGCGCGCCACCGGCGAGGCAGGCGATCGCACCGCCCACGTTCTGCCCCCGGCGGGCGGAGAGCTGGCCGATCACGTACTCGATCGCGATGAACCGGGTGAGGTAGTTGCGGTCGCGGCTGCCCTCAGCGATGTACGCCGTCACCGCGCCGACCTTCTCGTCGGCGAGGTGCCTGGTGAGCTTGCGCAGGGAGTCGCGCGCGAAGATCACGTCCGCATCCATGATGAGCACCGCTTCGGTCCACGAGTCGGCGAGGACCACATCGAGACCGTGGTTGAGCGTGTGCGCCTTGCCCTCGCCGCCCTTCTCGCGACGCAGATGCACGACGCGACCCGGATGGGCCTGCGCCTTCGCGCCGACGATCGCCGGGGTGTCGTCCGTGGACGCATCGTCGACGACGAAGACCCGGAGGCGTTCGGCGGGATACTCCAGCTGCAGCAGTCGTTCGATGGCCGGACCGATCACCGCGCCTTCGTTCCAGGCCGGGATGATGACGGCGACGTGCGGGTGGTACGGCGCCGCCTTGCCGTAGTGATTGCGGAACGCGTGCAACGGCAGCACGAGGAACTGCAGCCCGGTATTGATCACGGGCAGCGTTCCCACCAGCACGCAGAGCAGGAGGACGATGACCAGCACGGTCTCCAGCACCGAGAGATCCGGCATCACGACACCTCCATCGCGTCGAGCAACCCGATCACCCGGGAGTATCGGCCGACCTCCGAGGCGTCATGACTGTCGGTGGAGGCGACGATCTCACCGCCGACGCGGCGCAGGGCGGTCAGTGCCGGGACGTCCGGGCACCCCCACTTCTCGTTGACCTCGACGAGGGTGTCGGTCTCGGCGGCGGCTCGGGCCCAGGCTTCCGTCCGCTCCGGGCCGAGATCCTCTTCAGACAGGCCGATCTTCGGCAGGATCGAGAAGCAGTGCGCGAGCTGGTTCCCCGGGTACCGGCGCATCGTGGCGACGAGCGCCTCGACGAGCTGATCGAGTACGTCGTCGGTCGCCCAGCCGGCGGCGATCCGCTCCCGGACCGCCGAGGGCCCGAGAGGACCGGCCGTACCGGGGAACTGATGATCGGCGATGAGGATGCGGTCGATCCCGTCCGGGAGCGTCGGGATGTCCAGCGTTCCCGCGGCGTCGAGGATCTTCGCCTCCGCTCCCGTGAGCACCACGAGACCATCCGGCACCCGAAGGGCCCGCACCGCAGCGAGGTACTCCGGCACCCAGGTGGTGCTCTGTCGCACGTGATCGACCAGACGCAGGGTGGTGAGTCCCGCGGCCGCTGCCGCCTCGACGTTCTGGGCGAGCGTCGATACGGCATCGTCCGAGAACGTCGAGTGGACGTGGTGATCGCCGCGAAGCAGAGCGTGGCTCACAGCTCCTCCTGATGCCCTGCATGGGCGGAGACCAGCACGTCTTCGATCTCGACGATCACGTCCTCCAGGAAGCGCACGGAAGCGACCTCACGGAACGGTATCTGCACCGGCAGCTCGCGCCCCAGGAACAGGTCGGCCACGAGCGACGGGATGTCGACGCCCGCGGCTATCGTCAGCGGCAGGGCCCCGGGAAAGCGCGGATTGACCTCGAGCAGCACGGCACGACCGGTGCGATCGCGCCGCAGCTGCACGTTCGCGACGCCGACCAGTCCGATCGCGCGCGCGATCGATGCTGCCGTCTCCTCGAGCTCCGGGTCGCGGACGGTGCGCCCGGCGATCGCCACGCCGGAATCGACCCGGGCGCGGGTGCGGGGCACGGCCGCGACGACGTTGCCGGCGGCATCGGCGATGACGTCGACCGAGTACTCCTCCCCCGGGAGGAAGTCCTGCACGATGAGTCCCTCGTCCGTCGGCAGCGCCTCGAGAGCCGCGCGATCGGGGACGAGCCGCACGCCACGGCTTCCCGCGCCTTGACGCGGTTTGGCGAAGACCGGGAACTCCCAGTCGACGGCCTCGGCGTCACGTCCGGCGAGAACCGTGCGCGGGGTGTGTCCGGTCGGCGCGCAGCGCTCGGCGAGCGCGAGCTTGTCGAGCGCGGTGTTCAGGGTGTCCGCCGACGGAGCGGCCAGGACAGCGGGGGCCAGCTCCTCCCGGCGCTCGGCGAGCGCGATGAGCTCGACGTCGACGGTCGAGATCACCAGATCGAGGCCGTCTTCCGCGACCATGCGGGCGATCGCCGAGACGAAGTCGGCGTCCCTTCCCGGCGGCACCAGACGCCGCTGCGCCGGTGGAACCAGGTAGATGCCGCTCGCCCAGCCGTCCATGTCGGCGGCGAACACGGTCAGATCGGATCGGCGCAGCAGCGACCGGATCACCGCCACTCCTGCCGGTCCCCCGGCACCGGTCACCAGCACCCGCTTGGTCATCAGTTCTCCCGTCGCGTGAGTTCGTGGGCGCCGATGAATTCGGCGGTCTCGCGGACCACTTCGAGAGGTTCTACCGCGGTGCCTCCGCCGAACCTCGACCAGTACCGGGCTGTCGCGGTGACGAACTCGGGCGCCAGGTAGTCGCGACTCGCGGTCTGCGATCCGAAGCGCTCCAGCAGCCGTAGCTTCTCGTCGAGGTAGTGGTCGATGCGCACGAACCTCGTGGGACGGAAGTCGATCGTGGAGGACGGGCTCTGGTAGCAGGCAACGGTGCCCACGCGCCGCGTCGCGACGATGGTGGCCTCGCTCACGGCGCGGTGATCCTGATGGCGGTCGTGACTCGAATGCGTGTAGACGATCGTCGGCTGGATCTCCTGCACGACCTCTTCGATGATCCGCACCGTGGAGCCGCCTCCGGAGATCTCCGTGTCGACGAGGTCCTTCAGGAACAGACGGGCGCCCAACATGTCGGCCGCGGCCAGGGATTCGTTCTGACGGCTGTCGGCGTCGCCTCCTCTGGCCCCGCGGGAGAGCGTGAGGACGGTGATCTCATCGTGAGCCGCGGCGTGCGCCGCGAGCAGCCCGCCGACACCGATCTCGACGTCGTCGGGGTGCGCACCGATCGCGAGCACCCGCTCGGGCTTGCGCGCCTCTTCACGGCGTCGCCGCCCCTCTTCGACGAGACGGGTGACCGCCTCCACGAGCTTGCCGTTGTCGAGCGGCTTGGTGAGGAACTCATCCGCCTGCGCCCGCAGAGCAGAGACGGCGTATTCCACCGAGACGTGGGCGGTCATCACCACGACCGGAACCGAGGGAACCGTCTTCCGCAACTCGGCGAGCAGTTCGAGCCCGTTGAGTCCCGGCATCTCGATGTCGGTGACGACGACGTCCGGACGCACTTCGGCGACGCGCTCCACAGCCGAACGGCCGTCTTCGGCGACGTCGACGATGCAGCCGGCTCGCCGCTCGAGCACGGTCTTCACGAGCAGGGCGACGTCCGGATCGTCATCGACGACGAGAACGCGAGGGGATTCCTCCATGTACAGCTCTCCTTGGGGAGGTTCCCTGACCGATGGGGGTCGGTCACGCGATCTCGATGCCCTTCAACACCGGGTCCGCAGGGAAAGTCGAGCGGGGTATGTCGATTCTGGCATACGGCACCGCCCTGGCGACGGTGCCTCTCCTATGCTCCGGTGCGAGCCGCGCGCTTCTCCTCCTGGAAGACCCGGATCGCCTCGTAACGCTCAGCGGATCGGGCCCGCCTCTTCGCCGCTTCGTCTTCGCGATTCTTCGGCGGCGCCGTGGTGACGAGCTCGCTCAGGAGACGGCTGACGACCACGGCGATCTCACCGACGGCGCTGTCGAACGCCGGCTGGTTGGCTCTCGACGGCGTCGTGGTCCCGGCGATCTTGCGCACGAACTGCAGAGCGGCGTCGTGGCATTCCTCATCGGTCGCTGCGGGTTCGAGGTTGTTCAACGGGACGATGTTCCGGCACATACCGGAACGCTACGCCGCCCCGCAAGCAGACGGAAGAGGCCGACCGGAGGTCCACGGCGCGGAGGGGATGGTGCGGTCGTGGGGCGGTCGCTACGCTCGGGGGCAACCGGGACCGCCCGTGCGTTCCCTCCCGCCTCGTCGACAGGAAAGCACATGACCAACCCCCCGTTCCCCGAACCGCCTGCGCCCGACCCCGCGAACCCGGTGCCGCCGCCCGCAGCCGCCCCCACTCCGCCTCCGCCCGCCTCGGCACCGACCTGGGATACCGCTCCGGGCGCGGCACCCGCCGCTGGATACCCGGCTCCCGCAGCACCCGCGTATCCGCAGCCGGAACCGACCCCTCCTGGACGCGTGCTGTCCATCGTCGGCCTCGTCCTCGCGTTCGTGGCTGCACCGATCGGCCTCATCCTGAGCATCGTCGCCGTCGTGAAGCTCGGCAAGGCGGGGCAGCCGAAGGGACTCGCGATCGCCGGCATCATCATCGGCGCGATCCTGACCATCGCCGGCATCATCGGGATCATCCTGTTCGCGACGGTCATCGCCGGCCTCATCGGCATGTGTGCCGAGCTGGGCACCGGCGTATGGGAGGTCGACGGCGTCACCTACCGGTGCGGCTGAGCCTCCCCCGACGAGAAGACGAGAGGGACCGGATGC